>DAIMGD010000065.1:0-11055 GCA_036724165.1 Rhodanobacter sp. | reverse complement strand
ACCGTGCTGTACCGGCCGGAGCTCGAGCGCAACCTGATGGTCTGCCCGAAGTGCGACCATCATCACTACATCAGTGCACGCATGCGACTGGATGCGCTGCTCGATGAAGGCTCCGCGCAGGAGCTGTGGGCCAGCATGGAGCCCACCGATCCGCTGAAATTCCGCGACACCAAGAAGTATCGCGAACGCATTATCGCCACCCAGAAAAAGGTCGGCGAGAAAGATGCGTTGCTGGCGATGAGCGGCACGCTCAAGGGACGCCCGCTGATGGCGGTGGCATTCGAGTTCGCCTACATGGGCGGTTCGATGGGCTCGGTGGTGGGCGAGAAATTCACCCGTGCCGCCGAGCGCGCGCTGGCCGACAAGAGTGCGCTGGTGTGCTTCTCCGCCACCGGCGGCGCGCGCATGCAGGAAGCCTTGTTCTCGCTGATGCAGATGGCCAAGACCGCGGCCGCGCTGGCGCGCCTGCGCGATGCCGGCGTGCCGTACATCAGCGTGCTGACCAACCCGACCACCGGTGGCGTGTCGGCCAGCCTGGCGATGCTCGGCGACATCAACATCGGCGAGCCGAAGGCGCTGATCGGCTTTGCCGGCCCGCGCGTGATCGAGCAGACCGTGCGCGAGACGCTGCCCGAAGGCTTCCAGCGCTCGGAGTTCCTGGTCGAGCACGGTGCGATCGACCTGATCGTCGATCGTCGCGAGATGCGCGACAAACTGGCCGACCTGCTCGGCATCCTGGTGAAGGCGCCGCGCGCCGCCTGAGCAGACGCAGCTGCTGCTGTGAAGCGATGCCGCCGTCAGGCGGCATCGTCGTTTTCAGCACGGGGTTTTCCACAGCCGCTGTGGAAGCATCCCGATGAAGCCTGTGGACAAGCCGCGTTTGCCGCTTGTGCATCAAGCACTTGCTACGCGCTGGTGATGGAATGCGCAGGGTGGCGTGACGATCCGTTGCGCGCACCAGCCGACACCGGTGGTGATCAGCCCCGCAGTTTTCCACAGCGATTGTGGAGCACGGCGGGTAAAGCCTGTGGACAAGTAGGCTATCTGTCTGAGCGCAAAGGCGCTTGTGACGGCGTGCGCAAATGCTGCGCAATGCTGGCTCTGTTCGGTCGATTCAGTTCGGTCGATTCACATCGGCATGCTCAGTTCAGCGACGACACCAGCCACAGCGACGCGGCGCCAAGGCCACTGCCGATGACGATGGCCGCGAGCACATCGCTGGGATAGTGCAGGCCGAGGATCACCCGCGAGGCGGCAACCAGCGTGGTGAAGCCGAGCAGCAACGGCGCGAGTTGTGGATACCAGGCCAGCGCGACGATGCTGAAGCTCACCGCCTGCAAGGTGTGCCCCGACGGAAAGCTGAACTCGTCCAGCGCGGGCACATGTGCGATCACGCCGGGGCAGACCCGGTACGGACGCGCTCGCCGGGTCCAGCGTTTCAGCAGGCGATAGAGCAGCAGCGCGGCCAGTCCGGTGACGGCCATCTGCGCTGCGGCGAGCAGGCCCCGCTGGCCGCCGAGCAAGACCAGCACGGCCATCAACGCATACCAGAAAATGCCATCGCCGAGCCGGCTGACCGTGCCGAAGAACAAGCCCACCGCGCGCCGCGCGCCCCAGCGGTTGGCAGCCACGCAGACGCGACGATCCAGGGCCAGCCGGGATGATCCTGCCAGCAGCTCAGGCGTGTGCAACGGTGGCAGCGTGCGCATGCAGATTCTCCTCGGCCATCTCGCGCAACAGGATTTCGAAATCGCGGATCACCGCGTCCGGCGAAAGCCCGGCTACTCCGATGTGGGCAGCACGGCCCATGTGCCGGATCAGTCCCGGATTGCTGGCGAGCCGGACGGCCGCGTCGATGAAGGCCGCGGCGTTGCCCGACTCGATGCGGTAACCGTTGATGCCGTCGACCAGATGTTCCCGCGCGGCACCCTCGGCATAGGCCACCACCGGCAGGCCGGCCGCCAGTGCTTCCAGAATCACGTTGCCGAAGGTTTCGCTGAGGCTGGCGAAGGGAAACAGGTCCGCACTGGCGTAATGCCGCGCCAGCGTCTCGTCGCGCTGCACGCCGGCAAAGATGAAATCCGGATGCGCCGCTTCCAGCGCCGCGCGCGCCGGGCCATCACCGACCCACACGTAGCGGGCGTTTGGCACGCGCTGCCGGATGGCACGGAATGCCTGTACCGCCAGTTCGAGATTCTTTTCCGGCGCGATGCGACCGACGTAGAGCACCACCGGGGTGGTGGCGTCGACACCCCAGCTGGCTCGCAAGCCGGCATCGCGTCGGCATGGGTGGAACAGTTGCGTATCCACCGCACGACGCAGCAGGCGCACATTGGACAAGCCCATGACGTGTAGCTCCTGTGCGAGTGCTTCGGTCGGCACCAGCGTGGCCACGGCGCGTCGATGAAAGCGCCGCAGATAACCGCGTACCAGTGGCGCGAGCCAGCCTAGGCCGTAGTGGTCGGCGTAGCTGTCGAAGCGGGTATGGAAGCCGCTGCTGACCGGAATGCCCAGCTGCGTGGCTGTGCGCACCGCCGACCAGCCGAGCGGGCCCTCGGTGGCGACATAGATCGCATCGGGACGCTGTTGCAGCCAGTGCTGGCGCAATCTGCGGCCGGCTGGCAGGCCGAAGCGCAAACCGGGATAACGGGGCAGCGCACCGCCGCGCACATTGAGCACATCGATGCCGGGTTCATCATGGTGTGGCTGCACTTGCCGAGGCCGGATCAGATCCACGCTATGGCCACGACTGGCCAGGCCGGCGGCGAGGCTGTGCACGGTCAGTGCGACGCCGTTGATTTCCGGGGGATAGGTTTCGCTGACGATGCCGATGCGCATGACGTTACCTGTGCTGGCTGGGCACAGCTTCGCCGGAAGGCGTTGCGGCGGTGTGGCGGGTGCATGACGCCGCGGTGACGTTCGCGCCGGCGCGCTCGCGGCAGGCGGATGTTTTATGTGCTAGTTGGCGCGCCTACACTGGCGATACTTGCTCAGCCTGGAGGCCACCGATGAAACGCATTCTGCTTGCTCTTGCACTGACCGGAATCGCTGGCACCGTGAGGCCGCCGATGCTCCGGGCCTGCCGGCTACCAAGACCCCCGGCGGTGCCGAGGTCTACATCATCTCGCCCAGGGATGGTGCCACCGTGGGCCCGAGTGTCGTCGTGCGTTTCGGTCTCAAGGGCATGGGCGTGGCGCCTGCCGGGATGGCCAAGGAAAATACCGGCCATCATCACCTGCTGGTGGACGTGAAGGATCTGCCGGTTGCCGGCCAGCCGATTCCGAAGGACGAAAACCACATTCATTTCGGCGGTGGCCAGACTGAAACCACGCTGACGTTGAAACCTGGCACGCACACGTTGCAGCTGGAACTGGGCGATGCGAACCATGTCCCGTTCGATCCGGCGCTGCTGTCGAAGAAGATCACCATTCACGTCAAGTGAGGATCGCTGGCCTTCCACGAAGGTCAGTGACCGAAGTAGACCGATACGCCGAGATTGGTCTGCCATTCGGAAGCCGTTCCACTCAGGCGATGATCGAATCCCGCATCGATCTGCACGCGCGGGCTTGCCAACCACGTCAGCCCGGCGCCGGCTACGCTGCCGCTGCCCTGATCCGGCGCGTGCAGCAGCGCAGTCTCGACATAGATGGTCAGCGCCCTGGTCAACGCATAGTTGTCACTGAGTGCCGCCGTGGTGCTGTCCCTGCCGCCGCTGCGAACATCCTGCAGGTACGCACCCAGTGAGTTGTGTTCGTCGGCCTGCAGGTTGAATTGCGCGCCGAACAGGTACTGCCGGTGGTCACTGCGGAAGTCCTTCGCGCCATCGGTGAATTCCACGCTGCCCAGCAAGCCCCAGTTGAAAGCCTGGTTCGATGAGGGCAAGGCAAGTTTCAGCCCGAGCTGGCTGTCGCCACGACCGTGGCTGCTGTAGTCGGTGCCGCCACCGCGCTGTCGCAAGTAGCTGTAAGTGGCAGCGCCCAGTTGCAGTTCCAGCGGACCACCAACACCAATTCGAACAAGACTGTCGGCGCTGTATAGCGAGCTGCTGACGCCAGCCTGTCGATCACGGCTCCAGTCCGGAAATCCCTGTTCGACCGTGACCTCGCCGGCGCCAAGCACGACTGGCGTGAAGCCGTAGCCGGGGCGGTCGTAGCCGGGGTTGTCCGCAAGCGCGGGCAGGGCGACGCCGAACCAGCCCAGCATCGTCATGGCAAGACATGCGCGTGGCAGTTGGCGGCGCGTCCTTTGCACTACGCACCGGTGGGCACCCCGGGATCGGCTAAAATCCATCGCTTCGCTCCGTATCCTTTGAAAAATCCCATGACCGTACGTACCCGCTTCGCCCCCAGTCCCACCGGTTTCCTGCACATCGGCGGTGCGCGCACCGCGCTGTACTGCTGGCTGGAATCGCGTCGCCGCGGCGGGCAGTTCATCTTGCGCATCGAGGATACCGATCGCGAGCGCTCGACCGACGAGGCGGTGAAAGCCATCATCGACGCGATGCACTGGCTCGAACTGGACGCCGACGAAGGTCCGTTCTACCAGACCCAGCGGCTGCAGCGATACAAGCAGGTGGCCGATGAACTGGTCGCCGCCGGCAAGGCGTATTACGCCTACGAGAGCAAGGCTGAGATCGAGGCGATGCGCGAGGCCGCGATGGCGAACGGCGAGAAGCCGCGTTACAGCGGCTATTACCGTGATCGCAATGAGCCCGGCTTTCATGAAGCCCGTCGCGAAGATCCCAATCGGGTGATCCGCTTCCGCAATCCGACCGAAGGTTCGGTGGTGTTCGACGACAAGGTGAAGGGCCGGATCGAGTGGAGCAACAGCGAGCTGGACGATCTGGTGATCTTCCGCTCCGACGGCTGGCCGACCTACAACTTCGCGGTGGTGGTCGACGACATCGACATGGGCATCACCGAGGTGATCCGCGGCGACGACCACGTCAACAACACGCCGCGGCAGATCAACATCTATCTCGCGCTGGGCGCTGCCGTGCCGGAGTTCGCACACCTGCCGATGATCCTCGACAAGGAAGGCAAGAAGCTGTCCAAGCGCACCAGCGCGGTCAGCGTGATGGAGTACCGCGACGATGGTTTCCTGCCGCACGCGCTGCTGAACTATCTGGTGCGGCTGGGCTGGTCGCATGGCGATCAGGAGATCTTCTCGCGTGAGCAGATGATTGCGCTGTTCGACATCAGCGACGTCAACAAGGCGGCCTCGCGTTTCGATACCGAGAAGCTCGCGTGGCTCAACCAGCATTACCTGAAGACCGATGATCCGCAGACGCTGGCGCCGGAGTTCGCCTGGCATCTGGCGCGCGCCGGCGTCGATACGTCGAACGGCCCGGCACCGGCCGAGGTGATCGTGGCATTGCGCGATCGTGTGCACACGTTCAAGGAAATGGTCGAGAAGGCGAAGATCTGGTACGCGCCGATCGCCGACTGGGACGACAAGGCGGTTGCCAAGCATCTGAAGAACGACAGTGCGGTGGCCGTGCTGCAGGCGGCCGGTACCTTGCTGTCCGACTGCGAATGGACGCCGGAGGCCATCCACCAGCTGATCGAGCAGATCGCGGCGAAGCTCGAGCTTGGCATGGGCAAGATCGCCCAGCCGCTGCGCGTGGCGCTGACCGGTACGCAGGTATCGCCATCGATCGACCAGACCATCTATCTGGCCGGCCGTAGCGAGGCACTCAGGCGCATCGACGCGGCGATCGGCATGGCGCAAGCTTGAGCCTGCCGACGATTTACCGAGACTGATTTGGACGAACTGCTCGCCAAAGCCACGCAGGGCGTCGATCCCGATGCGCCGGGTGCGTTCTGGCACATCCTGCTGAACCTGTTGAATCTGGTGCCGTGGGCCGCCATGTTCTGGTGGAACGTGCTGTTCATCGTCGTCGGTGCCTTGCTCGGCTGGTGGCGTGGCCGGCTGATGGAAGGCATCGCGTGGGCCGCCGTGCTGGGGCCGATCGGCTGGTTCGTGGTGCTGGCAAAGCCCCGGCCCAGGCCGCGGATGGAGCCGCCACCGTTACGGCGCTAAACACGCCCGGAGCCACGCGGGCGGCAATGTATGATCGACCATGAGGTGAAACCCTTGAGCCACGATGTTGCCGACAACCCGCACGCGCATCATCCGCATCATCACGATGCGAAGGGATTCGTGCGCGCGGTCGAGCATGCCAGCGAAGAACGCGGCCTGCGGCTGACCCCGTTGCGCAAGGAAGTGCTGGAGCTGATCGCCGCCGTGCGCAAACCGATCAAGGCGTATGACCTGCTCGATCTGCTGCGCGAGAAGCATGGCAACGCGGCACCGCCCACGGTTTATCGCGCGCTCGACTTCCTGCTTGAGAACGGTTTCATCCACAAGCTGGAATCGATCAACGCTTTTGTCTCCTGCCACCATCCGGCGGAAGCGCATCAGGTGCCTTTCCTGATCTGCGATACCTGCTCGAGCGCAGAGGAAGTCTGTGATGAGCGGGTGGCCGAGCTGATCGAGGCGCAGGCCAAGGCGCTGGGCTTCCGGCCGCAGGCGCAGACGCTCGAAGTTCACGGTATCTGCAAGCACTGCCGCGAGGCCTGACTCCGCTTCGTCGAAGGGCGAGGGCGCGTCCCCTGTTCGCAGGTCTGGCATCTCGAAGTGTTATAAAGTAACATTCAATCCACTGGACCGAAAGTCGTCGCCTTCGACGATGCCAGAACAGGCCGATGGATTCCGATCAGGCAAGCAAGTCCCGCTGGTGGAGCGTTGCCGATCGCGTTGGCGCGACGGCCTCATTCCTGTGCGCGATCCACTGTGCCCTGTTGCCGTTCGTACTGGTGCTGCTGCCCTTCGTCGGTCTGGAGTTTCTGGCCGATCATCGTTTCGAGCGCGGCTTTGTGCTGTTTGCCTGCGCGCTGGCCTTGTTGGCGCTGATCCGCGGTTACCGCCGACATCAAGGGCCCTTGCCGCTATTGCTGGCGGCGCCTGGTCTGGCCCTGCTTCTGCTCGGCGTCACCTTTGCAGAAGGCTATTCGATCATCCTGCACAGCGTGCTGGTGACTTGTGGCGGTTTGCTGGTGGCATCCGCGCATTTCGTCAATCTGCGCAGCGATCGCCGCTATGGCCATGCCCATGTGCATGGCCCGCATTGTGCACACTGAGAGGTTCAATCGACCACGTGGTGATTGTGTAACGGCAACCATCGTCCCTAGCATTTGTGGATGGACATGAGCCACGCCCACCATCACGATCATCCGCATGCGGCGCATGCGGCGCATGCAGCCGAGCCTGTCGACATGGCTGGAGGCCGCCGCCGCAAGCTGTTGTTCGCCTTTGTGCTGACCACCCTGATGATGGTGGCCGAGGTGATCGGTGGTACATGGTCCGGCTCGCTGGCCCTGCTGGCGGATGCCGGTCACATGATGGTCGATGCGCTGGCACTCCTGCTGGCTTTCGTAGGCGCCTGGATGGCCACCCGGCCAGCCGATGCGCGGCGCAGTTACGGCTATGGCCGGATGGAAGTGCTGATCGGATTCGTCAACGCCCTGAGTCAGTTCGTGCTGGTCGGCTGGATCATCTACGAGGCGATAACCCGCTTGCTGCATCCGGGGCAGATCCTGTCCGGCGTGATGTTCGTGGTGGCGATCGTCGGCTTGCTGGTGAACATGCTGGTGCTGAAAATCCTGCACGGGCATGCGCATGACGATGTCAATCTGGCCGGGGCGAGCCTGCATGTGCTGGGCGATCTGCTCGGTTCGGTGGCCGCGGTGCTGGCTGCGCTGGCGATCCGCTGGTTCGGCTGGTTATGGGCCGATCCGGTGCTGTCGCTGCTGGTGTCGTTGCTGATCCTCAACAGTGCGTGGCGGTTGATGCGGTTGTCCGCGCACATCCTGCTGGAGGGCGTCCCCGACGGCATGGACAGCGCCGAGGTCGAGGTATCGCTGCGCGGCGCCGATGCCTCGATTCGCGATATCCATCATCTGCATGTGTGGCAGCTCGCTTCCGGCTCGCGCATGGCCACCTTGCATGCCGAGCTGCATGAGCCTGCCGATAGTGAGCAAGCCTTGCTGGCGATCAAGCGGATGCTGCTGGAGCGCTTCAGCATTCAGCATGTGACCGTGCAGATCGACCCGGGTGCGTGCCAGGACCAGGCGCAGGACTGTGCAGGGCATGGCCGCTCCTGACTATGGCGCTTCGGGCTTACCTGCTATGATATTCGATCATTCATCCCACGATTCAAGGAGTTCCCATGGGTAAGGGCGATCGCAAGACCCGTCGCGGCAAGACCTATCGCGGCAGCTACGGCAATACCCGTGCGCACACTGTGTCGCCGGCGGTGGTTGGCGCCAAGCCAACCGTGATCAAGCCGGTTGCTGCGAAGAAGGCTGCGCCGAAAAAGAAATCGGCCTGAGCTGTTCGCGATGGCCAGACATGACCCCCGCCCCGGCGGGGGTTTTTGTTGATGGGTATCGCCGGGCAACCTTCGCCCCGAGCTGACCGGCATGCGATCCGCCGCATGCGGCTGTGCTGGCTCGCCGGAGCGCTAGTTGCGCAGGTTGCCGGCGGGTTTGCAGGAGCGCGACATCTAACCTGAATGCCGACTCGTGATGCGTGGCGCACGAGTTTGTCCGCATGCCTTCCATGTGTGTACAATACGATCCATTGTATTAATGCGTTAACACATTATGAAGCGTCGATCGCTGGATCCCGAGACCCCCGTCGAGTCAGCCGAGCTCAGCCTCTGCGAGGCTCTGCTATCGCCGAAGAATGCCGATGAGATGGCTGCCTTCCTGCGCGACCTGTGCACGCCGGCGGAACTTGAAGTGCTGGTGGATCGCTGGCGAGTGGTGCCGTTCCTGCTCGATGACGTGCCGTATCGCGAGATCCACGAGCGCACCGCGGTGAGCATCACCACGATCGGTCGGGTGGCTCGCTATCTCAATCAGGGCAATGGCGGCTACCTCGCCGCCGCCGCACACGCGTCGCGGCGGCGCCCATCCAGCAAGAAGGCAAAGGCATGAAAACGCGCGATCGGCTGCGCATCGCGATGCAGAAGTCGGGACGGCTCACCGAGCCGGCACTCGAGCTGCTCAATCGCTGCGGCCTGAGTTTTCGCCAGAGCCGAGACAAGCTGTTCTGCTTCGGCGAAGGCGAGCCGGTCGACCTGTTGCTGGTGCGTGATGACGATATTCCGGGGCTGATCGCGCAGGGCGTGTGCGATCTGGGCATCGTCGGCCGCAATGTGCTGAATGAATTCCAGCTCACCGCCGGACGCGAAGCCGAGCCGCTGAGTGAATGGCGCTCGTTGGGTTTCGGTCGCTGCCGTCTGTCGATCGCGGTGCCGCAGGAAATGGATTACCACGGCCCGCAGCAGCTGGAAGGCCGGCGTATCGCCACCTCGTATCCCGGATTGCTCGGCGAATGGCTGCGCACGCATGGCGTGAATGCCGGCGTGATGACGCTGGCCGGATCGGTCGAGATCGCCCCCAAGCTGGGTACCGCCGATGCCATCTGCGACCTGGTGCAGAGTGGCGGCACGCTGCTGGCGAACCAGCTGCGCGAGACCGAGGTGCTGCTGGAAAGTGAGGCCGTGTTGGCCGGCCCGCTGACGCTGCCGATCGACGAGCGCGGCGACATGATCGAACTGCTGCTGAAGCGGCTGGACGGCGTGATCCAGGTACGCGAGTCGCGCCTGCTGCTGCTGCAGACCTCGCGCCACACACTCGAGGCAGTCACGCGTCTGCTGCCCGGCGGTCCGCAGCCGACCCTGGTGCAGGTCGCGGGTCAGCCGGACCAGCTGATGCTGCAGGCGCTGTGTGCCGGCGAAGTAAGCTGGCGGCAGCTGGAAGAAATCAAGAAAGCCGGCGCGCGCGAGATGTTCGTGCTGCCGGTAGAGAAAATGCTCGCATGAATCAGGCTCGCATGAATCCGGCTTGCATGAAGAGCTCGCTGACATGAAGCGCCTGGACTGGAATGCGGTGGACGATGCCGCGCGCCGCGAGGCACTGGCGCGCCCCGCACAATCACGCGCCGATGAACTGCGCCTGGGCGTGCAGACGATCATTGCCTCGGTGCGCCAGCGCGGCGACGCGGCGCTGCGGGAGCTCAGCGCGAAATACGACCGTTGCACGCTGCAGGCGATCGAGGTGGATGAGGCCGAGTTCGCCGCCGCCGAGGCAGCGCTGGATCCGCTATTGAAGGCAGCCATCCACGAGGCTGCCGGACGGATCGAGGCGTTCCATCGCGCCACCGCGCCACCGCCGATAGCCGTCGAGACCGCGCCCGGCGTGCGGGTGGAACGGATGCTGCGCCCGATCTCCCGGGTCGGCCTGTACGTGCCTGCCGGCAGTGCGCCGCTGCCATCGACCGCGCTGATGCTCGGCGTGCCCGCGCGCATTGCCGGCTGCCGCGAAGTGGTGCTGTGCTCGCCGGCGCGCGTCGACGGTCGTTGCGATGCGGCGGTGCTGTACGTGGCGCGCCTCACCGGCGTGCACCGGGTGTTCAAGCTCGGTGGCGCGCAGGCCATCGCCGCGATGGCTTACGGCACCGAATCGGTGCCCGCCTGCGACAAGCTGTTCGGCCCGGGCAATGCCTGGGTCACGGAAGCGAAGCTGCAGGTATCCGCCGATCCGGACGGCGCCGCGATCGACATGCCGGCCGGGCCGTCCGAGGTGCTGGTGATCGCCGATGCCGAGGCCAATCCGGTGTTCGTCGCCGCCGATCTGCTGTCGCAGGCCGAGCATGGACCGGACTCGCAGGTGATCCTGCTGAGCCCGGCCGCAGAACTGCTGGACAAGGTGGCCGTGGAAGTAGAGCGGCAATGCGCCGAGCTGCCGCGCGCTGCGATTGCCCGGCAGGCGCTGGCGCAGAGCCGCTTGATCCGGGTCGATTCGCTTGCGCAGGCGGTGCAGGTGAGCAACCGTTACGCGCCGGAGCACCTGATCCTGCAGGTGGCCGAACCGCGCGCGCTGCTGCAGGACATCGAGAGCGCCGGCTCGATCTTCCTCGGCGCGTGGACGCCCGAATCGGTGGGCGACTACTGCAGCGGCAGCAACCATGTGCTGCCGACCTACG
>DAIMGD010000064.1:2036-11063 GCA_036724165.1 Rhodanobacter sp. | reverse complement strand
AAGCTGCACCTGATCTGTGGCGCACCGGGCACGGGAAAGACCACGCTTGCCGCGTCACTGGCCGCGATCATCACTTGCGGCGGACGCTGGCCAGACGGCACGCGCGCGGAATTGGGCAGCGTGGTGTTTTGGTCTGGCGAAGATGACAACGCCGACACCTTGAACCCGCGCCTGCGCGCTGCTGGTGCGGACATGGAGCGTGCGTTCACGGTCGATGGCGTGCGGGATGGTGGCGAACGGTATCCGTTCGATCCGGCGCGCGATATGGATGCCTTGCGGCTGGCGCTGGCGAAGCTTCCCGACGTGCGCCTGATCGTGATTGACCCGATTGTTTCCGCCGTGACGGGAGACAGCCACAAGAACGCCGAAGTACGGCGCGGACTGCAACCGCTGGTAGACCTTGCCGGGCAGCTCCGCTGCGCACTGCTGGGCGTCACGCACTTCAGCAAGGGCACCAGTGGCCGTGACCCCGTGGAACGCATTACCGGCTCGCTCGCCTTCGCTGCACTGGCCCGCATGGTCATGGTCACGGCAAAGCAGGAAGCCGAAGGCGAGCGGCCGGAACGGCGCGTCATCCTGCGCGCAAAGTCCAATATCGGCCCGGACGGCGGCGGGTTTGTGTATGACCTGCGGCAGGGAGAGTTACCGGGTTATCCGGGCGTGTCGGCATCGTCCGTGCTGTGGGGCGAGTCGATCCACGGCACCGCGCGCGAACTGCTTGCCGAAGCGGAACAACGCGACGACGACCACGGCAGCGACGCCGCCAGTTTCTTGCGCGACTTGTTGGCCTACGGGGCATGTGCCGCCAAGGACATTTATCGAGAGGCTGAGAGCGCGGGCTATTCACGCGACACCATGAAGCGCGCGAAGTCGCGCATCGGTGTGGAAGCCGTCAAACAGGGCATGCAAGGCGGTTGGGTTTGGCGACTGCCGAACACCGAAGAGAGCGAAGAGCGCGCCGAAGGGTGCGAAGGGAGCACACAATTTTATCCGCTCCCTTCGCTCCCTTCAGATGGAACTGCGCTCCCTTCGGGCGTGGAACGGGAGGGCTACACCCTATGAAGCCCGACACCATGACCCCGCTGCAAACCCTGCTGCTGGCATGGGCTGCCGGTGCCGTGCTGACCCGTGACGGCGACCGGCTCCACGTCGAGGCACCAAAGGATGCGATACCGCTGCCGCTACTGAACGCCCTGCGCGCGAACAAGGCCGAACTGCTAGCGATCCTACCGACGGTGCAACGTGCCTGTTCACCCGCGAGGGAATCGCCATGAACGCCCGCATCGCCCGCGCGTGCGCGTACACGGAAGACTTAGCCGCCTTGTCCGCACGGCAGGCGAAGCGCCAGCGGAAGATGCTCCGCGATAACCGTGTGGTTTGTGGCGCGCGGCGTCGAGGTGACGGCCAGCCCTGCGAAGCCCTGAGCGTGCCAGGTAAGCGTCGCTGCAAATGGCACGGCGGGTGTTCCACCGGCCCCCGCACGATCGAGGGCAAGGCGAGGGTGACGGCGAGCCTGCGGAAGCGGCGCGGTGCGAGCTGACCGGCGGGAGTTAAGTCACGCCCAAGGGCGCGCCCATGCGCACGAATGACTTTGGCAGGGTGCGATGAGAGTGGGCAGCCCCTACCGAACCGGCGAGCGTCGCGCCACGTTGGCGGTAACTTTGGCGGTAACTGGAAAAGATGATTTGCCGAAACCGTTGCAGCACAAGGTTTGCCAGCGATTGTTAGATTGACATCCGCCCACCATGAAACAGAAAGCCCCCGGCTCCGCCGAGGGCTTTTTTGTTGTCCGGCACACCCCTATCGCCTCACGAAGTAGGGAATGGCCATGAGCGCCACGCCGATCACAATCAAGAGAACCGTGCTCGAAATGAAATAGGGAAACACCATCAGCGCCAGCCCGCATGCCAGCGGGACGATCGCCCCCTGTTTCTTGCCGTACAGGAAAAAGCCGAATCCGATCGACCCGAACAGCACGCCCCAAAGAAGTATCGCTGCGTTCAATGCGCTCTCACGACCTGATGCTCCGCTGACGTCGAGATGATACGCGTGCGTGCCAGCCATGCGAACGCGACGGGGTAACAGTACCCGCCTATACGCACTTCTCCCACGACCGGAGAACGTGCCAATCTTCGCGCTGGGAATCTGCCTGCAGAACAGCCTTTGTGCTGCGTGATGGCGTAAAGCATGCCGTTGCGCGAGTCGTATGTTTGGAATCGGAGTGCCGTGATGAAATCCACCGGATATATCGTGTTTGCGACCTGCTGCGCGCTTGCCTCGCCGTTGTCGGCCCATGCTGCCACGAGCACTATCGCGTTCCAGCTGGGCGACCTGCAGAAGATCGTGAGCCTGAGCGAGCCGCAGATTTCGCCGGACGGCAAACGCATCGCGGTGATCGTTTCGACGCCGGACTGGAAGACCGACAAGAGCCAGCAGGAAATCGACCTGGTCGATTCGGCCAGCGGCGCGCGACGTACGCTGACCTGGAAGCGCGAGGAGATATCGACGCCGCGCTGGTCGGCGGATGGCACGCAGCTGGCATTCCTGGCCAAGGATGCCGAGACCAAGCAGGCGCAGCTGTACGTGATGCCGATGGGCGGTGGCGACGCGCGGCGCATTACCGAGGCCAAGCGCGGCGTGGACACCTACAGCTGGAGCCCGGACGGTACGCAGATCGCCTTCGTCAGCGAGGACGAGCCGGCCAACGCGAAGGCGCTCAAGCAGCATGACGATGCGTTCCAGGTGACCGACAACAACTTCCTCACTCGCGAAGCGCTCACGTCGTGGCATCTGTGGCTGGTGCCCAGTATGGGCGGCGCGCCGAAGCGGCTCACCCAGGGCAACTTCAGCCTGCAGACCGACCAGCAGGACAGCGCACCCGTGCCGGCGTGGCGTCGCGATGGACGCAGCATCGCGTTCACCCGTTTTCCAACCCCCTACTGGGGACCATCGTTCCATTCGGTGATCGCCGCGGTGGATGCGAATGGTGGCACGCCGCGCACGCTGGTCGCGGCGGAAGGTTCGGCGAATGTCATGTTTGCGCCGGACAGCGACACGCTTGCCTTCATGCGTGCACGCAACGGCGACCAGAACAGCGGCAATGCCGTGTATGTGACGGCGAACGACAACACCCGCGATGTAACCCAGGCGCTCGCGCGCAACTTCAACACCTACGCCTGGCTGCCACGCGGCAAGGCGCTGCTGCTGGCGGGCGACGACGATACCCGCTCGGCACTGTGGGAACAGCCGCTGTCAGGCGCCGCGCGGAAGCTCGATCTCGGCGAGGTGGAAGCGAACGCGGAAGTGAGCGTTTCCAAGGCCGGCGCGATAGTCTTCATCGGCAGCACCCCGACGCATCCGGGCGAGCTGTACGTGCTGGATTCGGTCAGCGCAAAACCACGACGACTGACCAACGCGAATGCGTTTGTGGATGGGCTTGCGCTCGGACATACCGAATCGATCGAGTGGCAGGGGCCGAACGGCTTTCGCGAAGACGGCGTGCTGACCTATCCCGTCGGCTATCGGCGTGGGCAGAAGTATCCGCTGGTGCTGGCGATCCACGGCGGACCGGAGGCGGCTTCCACCGTGAAATTTGCACCGCTGCCGCAACTGCTGGCGGCCGCGGGCTTCGTGGTGTTCCAGCCGAACTACCGTGGCAGCACCAACCTGGGCGACGCGTACCAGCATGCGATCTTCCGTGACACCGGCGTCGGCCCGGGCAATGACGTGATGGCCGGCCTCGCCGCCGTGGAGAAACTCGGCATCGTCGACCAGGAGCACATCGGCGTGACCGGCTGGTCGTACGGCGGCTACATGACCACCTGGCTCACCGGTCATTACCCGGTATGGAAGGCTGCCGTCTCGGGCGCGGCGCTGACCGACTGGGTGATGGATTACACCGTGTCGTATTACCAGACCGGCGATACCTACTTCTTCGGCGGCTCGCCGTGGATGGCGAAGTACAAGGACATCTGGCGCGAGCAGTCACCGATCGCATACGCGCACAACGTCACCGCACCGACCCTGATCATGGGCGACGTGGGCGACCCCAACGTACCGCTGCTGAACAGCTACGAGTGGTACCACGCGCTGCGCGACAACGGCGTGCCGGTGGAGTTCTACGCCTATCCGGTGGACACGCATTTCCCCAAGGACATCGTGCGCACCACCGACGTCTATCGACGCTGGGTAGGCTGGATGACCCAGCATCTGAAATAGGAACGGCGCGGCACGAACTATCGGCGCTTTGGGCCGCGCGGGAACGGCTCGACTTGAGCGCGTTGCCCGGCGGTGGCGAGCTTGAAACTGCAACCCGGATTGCGGTGACAGGCCAGCCGCTCTAATGGCTCTTGCTGGTGGTCGTGGCGCAAAGTTTTTCGAGCAACTCCGCTTGCACGTTACGCGCAGCCTCGCCGCTGGCCAAGGGCGGATGTCGATACTGTCCATCAGACGCCATCAGCAGCGCGCTGGTGTTGTCTGCCAGGTAAAGATCCAGCGTGCCGAGCACGCGCTGCTGCAGTTTCTTGCCCTCAATCGGGAAGGCACTTTCGACACGCCGGTCCAGGTTGCGCTCCATCAGGTCGGCACTGGACAGATACAGCTGCGGCTCGCCGTGATTGGCAAACCAGTAGACCCGACTGTGCTCCAGGAAGCGGCCGATGATCGAACGCACGCGGATGTTCTGCGAGACGCCCTCGATGCCCGGACGCAGGCAGCAGACACCGCGCACGATCAGCTCGATCGACACACCGGCGATGCTGGCCTTGTACAGCGCGCGGATGATTTTCGGCTCGGTCAGCGCATTGACCTTGATGATGATCTGCGCCGGCTTGCCCGCTTCGGCGTGCGTCGTCTCGCGCCCGATCAGCTCCAGCAGCGCCTTCTTCAACGTGAATGGCGCATGCAGCAGCTTCTTCATGCGCAGTACCTTGCCCATGCCGGTGAGCTGGCTGAAAAGCTTGTGCACGTCTTCGCACAGCGCCAGGTCGGAGGTGAGCAGGCTGTAGTCGGTGTACAGCCGCGCATTGCCGGTGTGGTAGTTGCCGGTACCCATGTGCGCGTAACGCACCAGCTCGTTGCCTTCGCGGCGCTGGATCAGCATCAGCTTGGCGTGCGTCTTGATGCCGACCACGCCGTAGATCACCATCGCGCCGGCCTGCTGCAGGCGCGAGGCGAGCGTGAGGTTGGATTCCTCGTCGAAGCGCGCGCGCAGTTCGACCACCGCGGTCACTTCCTTTCCGGCGCGCGCGGCGTCGACCAGCGCATCGACGATTTCCGAATTCGCGTTGGTGCGATACAGCGTCTGCTTGATCGCCAGCACCTGCGGATCCTTCGCCGCCTGGCGCAGCAGGTCGACCACCGGCGCGAACGATTCGTACGGGTGCAGCAGCAGCACGTCCTGCTTGCCGATGATCTGGAACAGGTCCTCGGCGTGCTTGAACACCTTCGGCAGCACCGGCGTGAACGGCGGATATTGCAGCTGCGGATAACCCGCCTCGCTGGCGATGCGGAACAGCCGCGCCAGATTCACCGGGCCGTTCACCTCGTACAGCTCCGACTCGTTGAGGCCGAACTGCCTGAGCAGGTAGTCGGCCAGATCCCTCGGGCAA
The DNA here is from genome assembly GCA_036724165.1 of Rhodanobacter sp. Classification (GTDB taxonomy): domain Bacteria; phylum Pseudomonadota; class Gammaproteobacteria; order Xanthomonadales; family Rhodanobacteraceae; genus Rhodanobacter. Next base: position 5,454 of record DAIMGD010000064.1, on the reverse strand, counting down.
TTGTCGGCCACCTCCAATCGCACCGCGTCACCGAAGCGGCGTGAATACAGTTCGCCGCGCAACGCCAGCGCGAGGTCCTCGACGTCTTCCGGATCGAGCGTGAGATCGGCATTGCGGGTCAGCCGGAACTGGTAGCAGCCGAGTACCTGCATGCCGGGAAACAGTTCCTCCGCATGCGCATGGATCATCGACGACAGCAGCACGTAGTTGTCGCCGCCTTCGCAGATCTCCAGCGGCATGCGGATCAGCCGCGGCAGCACGCGCGGTGCCGGCACGATGGCCAGGCCGGAGTCACGGCCGAACGCATCCACGCCGTCCAGCCGCACGATGAAGTTGAGGCTCTTGTTGACCAGCAGCGGGAACGGATGGGTCGGATCGAGCCCGATCGGGGTGATCAGCGGCGCCACTTCCTCGCGGAAATAGCGACGCACCCACAGCTTCTGCTTGTGCGTCCATTGCGTGCGCCGCACGATGCGGATGCCCTGCCCGGCCAGTTCCGGCAGGATGCGCTCGTTGAGGATCGCGTACTGGCGCTCGATCTGCTTGTGCGCGATCTCGCTGATCTCGGCCAGTGCACGACGCGGCGGGATCCCGTCCGGACCGATCAGTTCGTGATCCAGCGCGATCTGGCCCTTCAGGCCGGCCACCCGGATCTCGAAGAACTCGTCCATGTTGCGCGAGAAGATCAGCAGGAACTTCAACCGCTCCAGCAGCGGCGTGCGCTCGTCCAGCGCCTGATCCAGCACGCGGATGTTGAACTGCAACTGCGACAGTTCGCGATTGATGTACAACCGGTTGTCGTTGAGATCCACCGGCGCGGCCGCGGGCGAGGCGTCATTGGCGGCCGGCGCAGAAGTGTCGGTCGGCGAAGTCTCGCGAGTCAGGCGGCTGTTCATCGGTACACCGGATCCGGCAAAAGGTGGGCTGCAACGTCTGGCATGGTAGCGCGCCGCCGGTGATGACTCGGTCAGTGCGGCTGCGCAAGGTCATGCACCACTCCAGTGTGCGACATTTTTTTGACCACGGGATGACACCGCGCTTCGACCCGGCCGGTGCTACCGCCCGGCCCGCCGATCAACCCGTATCAAGTCCGCGGCAGGTGCTGAGCGCAGCCGAACAGCATCGCACGCAGGGATGCGCGGCCAGGGATGGCCACGGCTTTGATGGGCAATGGAATCGAAGGATCGCGCACGGAGCTTCGACTTCGCGCCGTCGGCGCTACGCTCAGCCCGAACGGTGCAGGGAGGGCGCCATTTTGGACTTGGCACCGGGCCCACCACCGATCGCCCTGAGCGCAGCCGCGCAGCGGCGGAGTCGAAGGACCCGCGCGAGGCTTCGACTTTGCGCTGGCGGGCAGACGACTGGCACATGCGAGTTTGCCGCCATTTGCCTTATCGTTGTCGTCCCCGACGGCGCGTGGCGCCGTGCCTGACTCCCCAGCCGAACGTCCCCCATGCAGACCCGCGTCGAGAGCGCCCCGCTGTCCCCCGCCGCCATTCCCGTGTCGACCGGTACACCGGCCGGCACACCATCCGGCGAAGGCACCCAGTTCGCCGTGCTCGGCGGCATCAGTTTCGCGCACATGCTCAACGACATGATCCAGTCGCTGATCCTGGCGATCTATCCGATCCTGAAGAGCGACTTCCATCTCAGCTTTGCCCAGATCGGCCTGATCACGCTGACCTACCAGCTCACCGCCTCGCTGCTGCAGCCGCTGGTCGGCATGGTCACCGACCGCCGGCCGATGCCGTACTCGCTGCCGGTCGGGATGGGCTTCACCCTGTGCGGACTGTTGCTGCTCGCGGTCGCACCGAACTTCCCGATTCTGCTGCTGGCCGCCGCGCTGGTCGGCACCGGTTCGTCGGTGTTCCATCCGGAATCCTCGCGGGTGGCGCGGATGGCATCGGGCGGGCGGCACGGGCTGGCGCAATCGCTGTTCCAGGTCGGCGGCAACACCGGCTCGTCGCTGGGACCGCTGCTGGCTGCGTGGATCATCGTGCCGCACGGTCGCGGCAGCGTGGCGTGGTTTTCGCTGGCGGCGCTGCTGGCGATCGTGGTGCTGCTGCAGGTCGGGCGCTGGTACGGGCAGCATCACCTCGCGCGCAGCAAGTCGGCGGCGCGGCAACTGCCGGCCGTGTCGCTGTCGCGCAAGCAGGTCATCGGCGCGCTGGCGATCCTCGGCCTGCTGATCTTCTCCAAGTATTTCTATCTGGCCAGCCTCAGCAGCTATTACACCTTCTACCTGATCCACAAATTCGGCGTGTCGGTGCAGAGCGCCCAGGTGCACCTGTTCGTGTTCCTGTTCGCGGTGGCGGCCGGCTCGCTGATCGGCGGCCCGATCGGCGACCGCATCGGGCGCAAGTGGGTGATCTGGGTGTCGATCCTCGGCGTCGCGCCGTTCACCCTGCTGCTGCCGCATGCGAACCTGCAGTGGACCGGCGTGCTGACGGTGGTGATCGGCTTGATCCTGGCGTCGGCGTTCTCGGCGATCCTGGTCTACGCGCAGGAACTGATCCCCGGTCGGGTCGGCTTGATCTCGGGGCTGTTCTTCGGCCTGGCGTTCGGCATGGGCGGCATCGGCGCCGCGGTGCTCGGCGGGCTGGCCGATGTGCACGGCATCGAGTACGTCTACCGGCTGTGCGCGTATCTGCCGTTGATGGGATTGATTACAATGTTCCTGCCGAATATCGAGCGGCCGGCTCGCGCTTGATATTTTTGTGGGAGCGAGTTCAGTCGCGAGGCTCTTGTTGTTGTGGCGAAGAGCTTTCACCCTCGCCCGCGGTTGTCGCGCATGCTTGTTGGCGATCACCACCAGCAGGCATCCGAAAGGCCAGCGAGCGGATCCGGATCTGTCCGGGGTGGACTGCTCCACGCTGACGACCTTGGCACGCTGCAGGCTGCTGCGCGCGCCCTGGATTAGCCAACGTGCGCGCGTACCCACGCCGCATAACGATCGACAAAGCCCTGCAGGAATTTCTGCATGCTGTCATTACCGATCTTGCCTTGGGCATCGATCAACGAGTCATCCTTGAACTGGATGAACACCTCCGGCTGGGCCAGCAAGCCGACATCGAGGTAGGCCATGATGTTGCGCAGGTGCTGTTGCGCCAGCGCCGTGCCGGTAGCGCCGATCGAGGCACCGATCACCGCGCCGGGTTTGCCGGCGAACGAGTTGGTACCCCACGGACGCGATCCGATGTCCAGTGCGTTTTTCAGCACGCCGGGGACGGAACGGTTGTATTCGGGCGTGACCAACAGCAAGGCATCGGCGGCCTCGATCTGTTGCTTCAGGCGCTGCCCTTCGGCCGGGTAATCGCTGTCGAAATCCTGGTTGTAGAGCGGCAGATTGTCGATGCGCACGTATTCGAAGGTGAATCCTTCCGGCGCCAGCCGCTCGACGGCAAGCGCCAGTCGCCGG
>DAIMGD010000064.1:0-2026 GCA_036724165.1 Rhodanobacter sp. | reverse complement strand
CGATTTCAGGAAACCCTTCGCCGGTTGATCGATTCCCTGCGCAGGCTGCCGACCATTACTGCCACGTTGATCTTGCTCATGCATGACACTCCACGTCCAGGTTGAACCGTTTTGGCCAAATCGCGCGTTGGCCGGCAAAGTTTGCCAGCTCAAGTGGCAGGCCAATGTGAGGATGATGGCTTCCCCAAAACCGTGCGAATTGGCACTGGCATGCCCCATGCTTGGCAGGACTACGATGGAAAGTGCTGCCGATCCGCTCGTTGAGTCCCGTGGCTGGGACTTCAGTGGCTCATCGGCAGGCAAGGCGGTCAGCTGTTTCAACCAAAATACGGTGGCCGAAGAACCAGTGAAGCATGCTTGCGATGGGCTGCCATGCTCGATGGTCAACGCCGGCGATTGAAGCGGAACGAAGCAGTCGCGATTGCCAGGCGCCTGTCGGGTCTACACAAAAAATTCTTGCGTATGCCTATATCAGGGTCGCATAGCGGGAGAAAGCAGGTGGAGAAGCTGATCACAGTGTCGTCACCCGGTCGCCATGGGCGCTCGTGGTGCGGCTTTGTGCTCGGCCTGCTGTGGTTCGCCAGTGCCCATGCTGCCGCCCCTCTCGATGGGGCCTGGCGCGAGGTTCGCTCCGATGACACGCCACAAGTGGTGATGGACGAGTACCACGCTGGCCGGTTGAAGAACTTCGACCCCGCGATGCTGCAACGCTTTCCGCGCAACACCCTGGGCAGTTGGGTGGTGATCAAGCCAAGGCCGCCGTGGGACAACAACGAGCGGGTGTTGACCATCTATCCGCCGCCGCTGGGCACCGTGACCGTTTACGGTCCCGGTCAGCCGCAGTCATTGGCACTGGATGATTTCAATGAACCCGCCCACGGGCACGGCCGACTGGCCTGGCGGGTTCCTCTGACCATGGCGGCATCGACACCGATCCTGCTCAAATTCGAACCGTCATCGACGCTGAGTGCGCCGGTACGGTTCGAGCTGCAGCCGTGGAATGAATACCTGCAGCAGGATGCGCAGTGGCTGGTATTCGCCAGCGCGTGTTTTGCGGTGATGCTGGCGATGGTGCTGATGGCGTTGTGCTTTGCGCTGATGTTGCGCGATGTCACCTATGCCTGGTATGCCGGATACATCCTTTGCTACATGCTGATCCTGGCCGTCCAGACCGGCTTCCTGTTCCATCCACTGGAGTGGCAGTGGATGTCCGGCATGGCCACGACGACTGCCACGGCGGCGGTCGCGCTGTCAGTGGCATTCGCCTCGCTGTTCATGATGCGGTTTTGCGAATTGCAGCGTTACGCGCCGTTGTTGCGGGTGCCGGTGATGGCGCTGGCGGTCGGCATGACCCAGCTGGTGCTGCTGCGCTGCAGCCAGATCGCCCTGCTGGTCGAGGTGGAACAGATCCTGTTCAACCCATTGCTGATGATCGGCGCCGTGTTGCTGCTGATCGCAGCGATCATCACCGCCGCGCGCGGTTCGCGTCAGGCATGGTTCTTCCTTGCCGGCTGGACACCCCTGCTGCTGCTCACGGCGATGACCAGCGCGCAGGCGAATGGTGCGCTGCCAAAGCTGGACTGGCTCAACGACGCCAGCCTGGCCGGCGGTGCATTCGAGGCGCTCCTGCTATCGCTGGGCCTGGCCGATCGTGCGCTCAGGATGCGCCATGACCGCGACCTGGTGCGGGCGCTGGCCGACCATGATGCACTGACCAACGTGCTCAACCGCCGCTCCTGGAGCGAGCGCGCCACCGCCGTGCTCAGCAGCACCCCGCCGCGACCGATCGCCCTGCTGTTCCTCGACCTCGACCATTTCAAGCTGCTCAACGACCGGCAGGGGCACAATACCGGCGATCGCGCGTTGGTCGCGGTGGCCAATGCGTTGGCCACCGAGCTGAGGCCGACCGATCTTCTGGGTCGTTACGGCGGCGAAGAGTTCGTCGCCCTGCTCGACGGCACCGCCGCGGAAAAGGCCATGCACGTCGCGACCCGGTTGTGCCGACGCGTGCACCGGCTGGAGATTC
>DAIMGD010000063.1:0-11080 GCA_036724165.1 Rhodanobacter sp. | reverse complement strand
TCTGGACGACACGCTGTGGCCGGTGCTGCCGGCGCTGGAACGCGCCGACCAGGCGATCGATGCATACCTGCAGCAGCACCATCCGCACGTGGCACGCGCATGGCCGATCGCGGCCATGCGCGAACTGCGCGCACGGGTAGCCGCCGAACGGCTTGACCTGGCGCACGACTTCACCACCCAGCGCCAGCTCACCCTGCAACAGGCGTTTGCCGGCTGCGGCATCACCACCGCGCCGATCGAGGCGTTGTGGGAAATCTACTTCGCGGCGCGCAACCAAGTGGAGTTCTATCCGGACAGCCTGCCCGCGCTGGCGCGCATCACCGCGCGCTGGCCGCTGGCCAGCCTGACCAATGGCAATGCCGATCTCGAACGGATCGGCATCCACCGGCATTTCGCCCACCATATCTGCGCGCGCGACACCGGCGCGGCCAAGCCGGATCCACGCATCTTCCTGGCCGCCGCCGCACGCCTGGGCGTGGCGCCCGCGGCGATTCTGCATGTCGGCGACGATCCGCTGATGGACATGGTCGGCGCACGCGATGCCGGCCTGCGCACCGCCTGGATCAACCGCGATGGCCAGCGCTGGCCGGCCGAGCTGGGAGCGCCTCCCGAGCTGGATCTGCGCGACATGGGTGCACTGGCCGACTGGCTTGAGGCACAGGCTTCCGAAGCGTAGGCAACCGCAGGCAAAACGCGCATGATTGGCGATTGACTGCCACGCATCCGGCGGCACCGAGTGTCCCGGCCAGCACCAAGGAGCCTGCATGCCCGCCCTGATCGAACGCCAGCCCGGCGCCCGTCACAGCATTGCCATCGAGACCACCGACGCGGCGCATCTCGCCGCCACACGGCGTCGACTGAGCGCAGCGCAACGCCGCTGGCTGACCGACTGCGGCTTTGAAGCCGCGCCGGGCAGCTTTGCGCTGCTCGCCGATGCCGGCGGCAAGCTGGTGCGCGTGCTGGTCGGTGTCGATGCCGCCGATGTGCTCGGCGCACTGGCGGGCCTGTCCTGCGTGCTGCCGCTGGCGACTTACCACTTGGCCGCCGAAAGCGTGCTGGGCGATCCGCGGCAGGCCGCCCTGGGCTGGGCGCTGGGGGCGTATCAGTTCACCCGCTATCGCCAGCCGAAACGCGCGCCAGCCACGCTCGCCGTCGCGGCCGCCGACCGGCACGTGCTGGCGCCGCTGGTGCAAGCCACCACGCTGGTGCGCGATCTGGTCAACACGCCGACCGAGGACATGGGCCCGCCGCAGTTGGCCGCCGCGATCAAGCGGATCGGCAAGACGCACAAGGCGAAGGTGCGCGAGTGGGTCGGCGACGAGCTGCTCAAGGGCAACTTTCCGACGATCCATGCGGTCGGTCGCGCCAGCCACCGCGCACCGCGACTGATCGAGCTGAACTGGGGCAAGGCGTCACACCCGAAGCTGGTAGTGGTCGGCAAGGGCGTGTGCTTCGACACCGGCGGCCTGGACCTCAAGACCAGCGACGGCATGCGCTGGATGAAAAAGGACATGGGTGGCGCCGCGCATGCGATCGCGCTGGCCGGACTGATCATGCAGGCGAACCTGCCGGTGCGGCTGACCCTGCTGATCCCGGCGGTGGAGAATGCGATCGCCGGCAACGCGATGCGGCCGGGCGAGGTGATCAGCACGCGCGCCGGCTTCACCGTGGAAGTCGACAACACCGATGCCGAAGGCCGCCTGGTGCTGTGCGACGCGCTCAGTTACGGCGCCGAGCAGCAGCCCGACCTGATCGTCGATTTCGCCACGCTTACCGGCGCCGCGCGGGTGGCGCTGGGACCGGACCTGCCGGCGCTGTTCGCCAACCATGACGCCCTGGCGCAAGCGGCGCTGGCGGCCGGCCGCGTGGTCGACGACCCGCTGTGGCAACTGCCGCTGTGGCGGCCGTATCGCCGGATGCTTGATTCGTACCTGGCCGATTTTGCCAACTCCGGTGGCTCGCGGCATGCCGGCGCGATCACCGCGGCGCTGTATCTGGAGCGCTTCGTGCCCGCCGAGATGGCCTGGCTGCACCTGGACACCTATGCCTGGAATGACGCCGATCGTCCCGGCCGGCCACGTGGCGGCGAGGCGATGGGATTGCGTGCCATGTTCGCGTTGCTGCAGCAGCGCTACGCCAACTGAGCTGGCACGGAATCGCCGTCGAAAAAAACAGCGCCTGGGCGCTGTTTTTTTTTGTGTTCCCGTGTGATCCTGCGCCTCGACCTGTGCTTTCGCCGGCTGCGTCAAGAAACCCGCGCCTTCGTGCAGGTAACTTGCCAGCGGGGATGGCAGATCACCGCGTTTGCAATCGCCGTACTTCAAAAGAAACGGATCATGGCGGCAAGCGTGCCTTTGGGGAGGCCGCATCAAGCGAGCAACGGGCTGCGTCTGCCTGATGTTCGTTGTCGTCATGAAGTCCCGACAACATCCATCGACAACGGGGAGAACTTCATGCATCGTGTATTGCCTCACAACCGGCTGGCGCTGGCACTGTCCAGCGCACTCTTCGCCACCCTGTCATTGGGTGCATCCGTGGCACATGCGCAGGATCAGGCCGCCGGCACCACGCCGACCGGGAATGATCCGCAGGCCGCTGCCCAGACACCACCGGATCAGGCAAAGAAGGGCAAGGCAAAAACCCTGCAGGCGGTCGTCGTCACCGGCTCGCTGATCCGGCGCGTGGACGCCGAGACGTCCAGCCCGGTAACGACGTTGGATCGCGCAGCGATCACCAATGCCGGCAATCCGACCATGGGCAATGTGCTGCAGCAACTGCCCAGCATCTCCGGCAACGCCACCAACACCCAGAACAACACCAACGGCGGCGGTGTTGCCAGCCCGTCCCTGGAAGGTGGCGACGGTGCCGCACGCATCTCGCTGCGAGGCTTGGGCGTCAACCGCACGCTGGTCTTGATCGACGGCCAGCGCATGGCCAATACCGATATCAACATGATTCCGCAGAACATGATCCAGCGGGTCGACGTGCTGGCCGAAGGCGCCTCGACGGTGTATGGCTCCGACGCGATTGGCGGCGTGGTCAACTTCATCCTGCGCAAGGACTACCAAGGCGTCGAAGCCAGCATCAACGATGGCATCTCCAGCCACGGCGATGGTCAGCGACACGGCATCAGCCTGACCGGCGGCATGAGCGGCGACAACTACAACATCGTCGGCGGCATCGATTACAACAAGTATGACGCTGCGCTGGCTAGTCAGCGCAAGTTCTCCGCGCACCCTCTGTACCTGTCCAGTGGCGCGCTCACCGCCTCCGGTTCCAGCACCATCCCAACCGGCAAGATCCAGCTGCCCGCATCGTTTGCCGGCCAATACGGTTGCACGGTCAAGAACAACAGCATCCTGGTCACCAAGGCACAGAGCGACGGATCGAGCCAGGCCGATTACCGCTGCGACCACTACCCCTCGGATTCATACAACTACAACACGTACAACTACATCCAGACCCAGCAGCAGCGCACCGATGCCTTCATGCTCGGCAACTACAAGCTGGCGGACAACGTGACCTTCTTCGCGAATGCGTTCTTCAACCACACGCAGTCGAGCGGCCAGGATGCACCCGCACCGACCTCGGTCAGTGACGGCTGGTACGTGGCGGCCAGCAACCCGATCAACCCGTTCGGTGTCACCTTCGGCACCGATCCGGCAAACCCGAACGATCCGAACAGCGGTTATGGCTTCAATACCCGGCTGACCGGGGCCGGTAACCGCCTGCACACTTACGACACCCAGAACGTGCAGATCAACACCGGCCTTCGTGGTGTGTTCGGGCAAAGCAGCTGGAACTGGGATGCCTCGATCGACTATGGCCATGCCAATCGCACGCAACGCGATTACAACGAGCTCAACATCGCCGAGTTCCAGACGGCTATCAACAGTGGCGTGAATATCTTCGACCAGGCCAACCAGACAGCCGCATTGAAGGGATTGGTGGACAATCCCGTGTACGTGTTCACCAATGCCACGAAGCAGGTGCAGTTCGACGCCAACGGCGAACTGTGGGATCTGCCGGCAGGTGCCATGCAGCTGGCCGTGGGCGCGCTGTACCGCAAGCAGACGATGAATTACACGCTCACCCCCGACGCCGTGCTCAACTTGGCCACCGGGACGTGCCAGATACTGCAGGAAGGCTGCGGTTCGCCAGGCCGCGGCAGCGACAGCGTCAAGGAGCTCTATGCCGAATCGCTGATCCCGCTGCTCTCGCAGCAACCATGGGCGTATTCGCTGAATATCGACCTGGGCATACGCGCTTCCGATTACGACACTTCCGGCACCACCACCAACAAGAAAATCGCCATCGAATGGCGCCCCGTCGCCGATCTGCTGCTGCGCGGCACCATCTCCCAGGTATTCCGCGCCCCAAACCTGGATGAACTCTATGACGGCATCACCCTGGTCCAACCGAACTTGAACGATCCCTGCGTCGGCCTCACGGCTGCCCAGCTCGCACAGCATGCTGCCGCTTGCCAGTCCGTTCCCGTCGGCTGGGTGAACACCAACCAACAGGTCAACACGTATTACTCGGGCGCCAGCACGGTCGGTCAGTCGCTCAAGCCGGAACAGGGCAAATCGATCGATTTCGGTCTTGTCTACAACCCCAGCTGGGCAGAGGGCGTGTCCACCAGCGTCGACTTCTGGCACATCTACCTGAGCGATCTGCTGACACCGATTTCCGCCACGACGGTGGTCGACAGTTGCTTTGCCAACAACAGCAGCCCGTATTGCTCGTTGATCAGCCGCTACGGCACCAACACCCAGAAGGCGGGTCAGGTCAATGTCATCGACACCCCCGTGGTCAATCTGGGCAACCTCAGCACCAGCGGTATCGACTTCACGCTGAACTACAAGATCCCGCATTTCGACTTGGGCAGCGCGAATCCAGGCGACTTCAAGGCAGGTCTCGCCACCACCTATCTCTCCACCTACAAGAACGATGCCACGCCCGGCCAACCGGGTGCGAAGACGATCGAATATGCCGGCACCTTCAGCCCGCAGTTCGGCAACATCACGCGCTGGCGCGGCACGCTCACGTTCAACTGGGCGCTGGGCAACTGGAGCGCCCAGTGGCAGACGCGCTACATCAATCACCTGACCAACTTGAATGCGGATGCCGCCATCCAGGGTGTAAACCTTCCGATGGCCTCGGTGCTGTATCACTCGATCCAGCTTGGCTATGCGATCCCGTCGTGGCATACCCGGATCGACGTCGGCGTGGACAACCTCAGCGACAAGATACCGCCGCTGGTCTATCAGAATGGCACGAACTACAACGTGGATGCCGCCACCTACGACACGCTCGGCCGCTACTACTGGGCTCGTGCCACGGTGAAGTTCTGATCGGCTGAACTGGCTGGAAAGTTCCACCGCAACCCGGAGGGGTCGCGAGATATTCTCGCGGCCCCTCTTGCATAATGAAGACCAGCAGACAATCGATCGGAAAGGCATGCCCGCACCCACCCACAACCTCGTCGAGGCGATGAGCCGCGCCTACGACGCTGGCGACATGGAGCGAGTCATCGCCCTCGGCGAAGGCGCGGCTGAAACAGACGAACCGGTCATGCTGTGGCTGGGTCTTGCCCGGTACGCCTGCGCGCGATACGAACAGGCAGCGACCGCGTTCGGCGCGCTGACACGCTTGCAGCCGCAGGTGTCCGCCTACTGGAACAATCTCGGGCTCGCCTGCCGCCAGGACGGCGACATGGCGGGAGCCGAGCAGGCGTTCATGAAGGCGCTCTCGCTGGCACCGGACGATGCCGAGCTGCACTACAACCTTGGCCTGCTGCATCTGCAGCGACGACATTGGGTGCTGGCCAGGCAGGCACTGATGGATGCGGTACAGCTGTCGCCAGACTTTATCGAAGCGCGCCTGCAAGCCGCGCACGCCTGCTACGTCGGTGGTGACAACGAAGGTCAGCAGGCCATGCTGGCCGGCGCCGCCGGCTGGCCGGCCCAGTCGGGCGAACAGGCCTTGACCCTTGCCGCGATGCTGTCCGCACAGGGCGAACTCGACATCGCGCTGGGTACGCTCGCCCGGGCACAGCTACCCGATGGATCGGCAGCCGGGATCATGCTCCTTCGCATCGCCGCTCAGCGGTCGGCGTTATACGAACGCGGCAACCAGCTGGATCGCGCACGCCAGGAGCTGCAGCAGTTGCCACTGGAGGTCCTCGACCAGCTGCCGGTGGACGACGATGCCCGCGCCGAAGGCTGGAGCGCGCATGCTGCGCTGGCCATGCGCGATGCCGACTGCGCCGCCGCCGCCGCGCTATATCGTCGAATGCTCACGTTGCCGCTTGATGACCAGCACCGAGCCAGCGCCGCCTTTGGCCTGGCCGCCGCCAGCAGCCGGATGAAGCAACATGACGCGGTATGGCCGGCGTTGCAGACCGCCCATGCCGCGCAGCTGAATATTGCGCAAGACATCGTACCGGAGCTGATGCAGCCGGACAGCGTGCCGCTGCAGATGGCTGATCGCCTGGTTGACCACACGGCGTACCATGGCTGGAAGCCGCTGCCCTCGCCGCCAGCCGGGCGCCAACCGGTTTTCGTAGTGGGCTTTCCCCGCTCGGGCACGACCCTGCTGGAGCAGATGCTGGACGCGCATCCGGATTTTCGCTCGATGGACGAGCGCGCCTTCATCCATGACCTGATCGAGGCCATGGAAATGGCCGGCCAGCACTATCCGGGCGACCTGGCCAATCTCAGTCCGGGCGAAGCGGATCAACTGCGGGCCGTCTACTTCCGCCGGGTCGCACAGGTCGTCCCCGATTTCGGTACGCGCCAACTGGTCGACAAGAATCCGCTCAACATGCTGTGCCTGCCGATGATCATGCGGCTGTTTCCGCAGGCGCGCATCATCCTGTGCCTGCGCCATCCGTGCGACGTGCTGCTCAGCTGCTACATGCAGTCGTTCCGCTCGCCGGCCTTCATGGTGCTGTGTTCATCGCTGCAGCGCCTGGCCCACGGGTATGTGCAGGCCTTCGAACATTGGCACCGGCATGTCGAGGTGTTCGCACCACGCGTGCTGGAGTGGCGCTACGAATCCGTCGTCAGCCAGTTTGACCACCACGTCGAATGCCTGGGGCAGTTTCTCGAAGTCGCCGATGCCTCGCCGATGGCGCGCTTCGCCGAACACGCGCAGGGCAAGCGGTTCATCAGCACGCCCAGCTATGCCCAGGTCACCGGCCGCATCAACAGCCAGGCGGTCAACCGCTGGCACGCCTACCGCGAACAGTTCGCGCCGGTGCTGCCCATCCTGCGGCCGTTGATCGACCGCCTCGGCTACACCACATAAAAAAAGCAGCGCCGAGGCGCTGCCATTTTCCTTCTCGGCGGCGGCAGTTCAATGCGCCGGTGGCGTAACCGCAGCAGCGGCCGGCTTGACTGCGGCCACACTGGTCGAGTCCTTGCCGCCATACGGCAGCACCTGGCTGGCCAGCTTGGGATCGGCCTTCATCAGGCTGAGCCCGTCGAACAGGATGTGCGCGGTTTCCGTAAGCTCGACGTCCTTCGCCTTCTTGGCGTCCTTCTCCTGCTTGAGCTCGCTCTTCAGGCTGCGCTCGTTCGCGTCGAGGCCATCGTCGAGCGTGCTGTCCTCGTCGGTCAGCAGCGCGTCGGTGCCATCAATCAGCTTGTGCCGGGCGCGGAAATCGGCCTGGATCGCATCCTGCTGCTTGCGCTCGGCTTCACGCGCGGTCAAGTTCAGCGAAATCGAGGTCTTGTCGCGCAGGATCTTGTACTGCGCCAGCTCGTCGAGCATCAGCTTCCATGCCGGCGATTTCGCCACGCGCGCATCATGCAGGCGCTGCAGTTGCGGCAGGTACGCATTGAGGTTCGCCACCGGGGTGTAACTGGCCGGTGGGATCTGCGTCCATTTCAGCGCGTTGTCGTAGGTCGACTCGCCGAAATCCTTGTCATCGCCATTCTTCGGGAAGGCGATGTCCGGTGTCACGCCCTTGAGCTGGGTGGAACCGCCGTTGATGCGGAAGAATTCCTGGATGGTCATCTTCAGTTCGCCGTACTGCGGCTTCTCGCTGTCATCGGTGCCATAACGGTCCAGCGGAACCAGGTTCTGCACGGTGCCCTTGCCGAAGGTGGGCTCGCCGATGATCAGGCCGCGGTGATAATCCTGGATCGCCGCGGTGAAGATCTCCGACGCCGACGCCGAGCCGCGATTGACCAGCACGGCCAGCGGGCCGCTCCAGGCCATGCCGGCGTCATCGTCACCCTGCACCTCGACCTGGCCGCGGGCATCGCGCACCTGCACCACCGGCCCCTTGTCGATGAACAGGCCGGTCAGCGAATCGGCTTCGGCGAGCGAGCCACCACCGTTGTTGCGCAGGTCCATGATCACGCCCTGCACGCCGGCAGCCTTGAGCTCGCCGAGCAGCTTGGCGACATCGCGGGTGGCGCTCTTGAAGTCCTTGTCGCCCTCGCTGCGGGCACCGAAATCGGAATAGAACGTGGGCAGCACGATCACGCCGATCTTGCGGGTGACGTCGCCATCCTTGATCTCGACGATCTTCTTCTTGGCCGCCTGCTCCTCGATGCTGATCTTCTTGCGCACCAGCGTGACGATCTCATGCTTGCCGTCCACGCCCGCATCGGCCGGAATGACTTCCAGCCGCACCGTGGTGTCCTTCTTGCCGCGGATGCGATTGACCACGTCATCCAGGCGCCAGCCGATCACGTCGGTGATCGGGCCATTGTCGCCCTGGCCGATACCCACCACGCGATCGCCGACGTGGATCTTGCCGGACTTGGCCGCCGGACTGGCCGGCACCACTTCGCGGATCTGCGTGTAATCGTCGCGTGCCTGCAGCACCGCGCCGATACCTTCGAGCGACAGCTTCATCGCGATGTCGAAGTTTTCCGCCGCGCGCGGACCGAAGTAGTCGGTATGCGGATCGGTGGTTTCGGCATACGCGGTCATGAAGGTCTGGAAGGCATCCTCGCCGTCGATCTGCTTGACCCGCTCGATATAGCCGGCGTAACGCTTGTCCAGCGTCTTGCGGATGTCGGCATCGCTCTTGCCGGCCAGCTTGAGGCGCAGCCAGTCGTTCATGGTGCGCTTGCGCCACAGGTCGTCCAGTGCGGCCTGATCCTTCGGCCAGTCGGCATGCTTGCGGTCGAACATGTAGCTTTCGTTGGCGGAGAAATCGAAGCCTTTCTTGAGCAGTTCGCGCGCGTAGCCCATGCGTTCGACCGCGCGCTGCACGTACAGGTTGAAGATCGCGAACGGCGCGGACAGGTCCTGATTCCAGATCGCGTCATCGAGCTTGTACTGCAGCGAGGAGAACTTGGCCATGTCGGCCTGGGTGAAAAACACCTTCTCGCCATCCAGCAACTTGAAGTAGTCGTTGTAGATCCGCAACGACATCGCATTGCCTAGCGGCTGGGCATCGTAATGGAAACGCGTGAGAAAGTTCGCCGACAGCTGCGCCGCCTGGGCCTGGGCAGCGGTGGGTTTGAGCGGCCACACGGATGCCTTGCGATTCTGGTCGCCGGCGCCCAGATCGGCCGCCGACTGCGCGCAGGCGCAGGTCACGGTGAAAGCGAACAGCAGGACCAGCAACGGACGAAATTTCATGAATGCTCTCAGACTGACTCGGTGACACCGGCTGCATGCGCCTGCAGGTCGGCGTGATAGGACGAACGCACCAGCGGGCCGGAGGCGACGTGATGGAAACCCATCGCCTCCCCGGCTTCGCGCAACGCGTCGAATTCTTCCGGGGTCCAGTAACGGACCACCGGGTGATGGTGCGGTGTCGGCTGCAGGTACTGGCCGATAGTGATCATCTCGACGTCATGGGCGCGTAAATCACCCAGCGTCTCGATCACCTGCTCCCAGGTTTCGCCCAGCCCCAGCATGATGCCGGACTTGGTCGGCACCTCCGGATGCTGCGCCTTGAAGCGCTTGAGCAGGTCCAGCGACCACTGGTAGTCGGCGCCCGGGCGCACTTCGCGGTACAGATGCGGCACGGTTTCCAGATTGTGGTTGAACACGTCCGGCGGGAAATCCTTCAGCACTTCCAGCGCGCGCTCCATGCGGCCCTTGCCGCGGAAATCCGGCGTGAGGATCTCGATCCTGATGTTCGGGCTGGCATGACGCGTGGCGCGGATGCACGCCGCGAAATGCTCGGCGCCGCCGTCACGCAGGTCGTCGCGATCGACCGAGGTGATCACCACGTACTTCAGGCGCATGTCGCGGATCGTCTCGGCCAGGCGCGCCGGCTCCAGCGGATCGGGTGCGGCCGGGCGGCCATGCGCCACGTCGCAGAACGAGCAGCGGCGGGTGCATACCTCGCCGAGGATCATGAACGTCGCGGTGCCCTTGCTGAAGCACTCGTGGATGTTCGGGCACGACGCCTCTTCGCATACCGTGACCAGCGCGTTCTCGCGCAGGCGTGCCTTCAGCTGCGCCACGGCGTTGCCCTGCGGCAGCCGCACGCGGATCCACGACGGCTTGCGCAGGGTCGGTACCGTGGTGTCGAAGCCGGCGCGATTCAACGCGATCTTGTCGTTGCCGAGCTGCTTCTCGACCGCCGGTGTGCCGGCCACGACGCTGATCGGGATGATCTTGGAGGAGGAAGTGGATATTTCGCTCATGTAGACAGCTCAGACCGCTGCGCGAGCGGGGAGTTCGGGAATCAGGGGGGCGGCCGGCTCGGCTTCGAAGCCGAACTGGCGGCAGAATTCGCCGATCAGCACATCCTCGACGTCCGCCAGTCGCGACGAACCGCCCAAGTCTACCATCTGCGTGACTTCCAAACCCTTGTAACCGCAAGGGTTGATGCGATGGAACGGCTCCAGATCCATCGCCACGTTGAAGGCCAGGCCGTGGAAACTGCAGCCGCGCCGCACGCGCAATCCCAGCGCGGCCACCTTGGCGGCCGCGACGTACACGCCGGGCGCGCCTTCACGCCGGGCGGCATCGATGTTCCAGTGCGCCAGCGTATCGATGATCGACTGCTCGATCTTGCCGACCAGCTCGCGCACGCCGACGCCGACGCGGCGCAGGTCGATCAGCGGATAGGCCACGAGCTGGCCGGGCCCGTGATAGG
>DAIMGD010000062.1:6547-11109 GCA_036724165.1 Rhodanobacter sp. | reverse complement strand
TCGACTACATGCTGAAGCACCAGAAAAAATGACCGGCGTTCGCCACGGAATGTGATTGCAGCTCGGCGCGTGAAGTCCTGAGCTGGGCATGGCGAGCCGCGACATGCTTGCCGGCTTCGTGATGCCGGCATCGATGCGACGCGATGACGCGTGTTCATTGACGGGCGGGTCGAGCTGACTGCCCGGTAGTGCTGAGGCGTGGCATCACGACGCGCGCGGTGGTCCTTGTCGCGGCGTGCTGGTGCCGAAGGTGTCGCTGGTCAGTGGCGCGCCGGCGGTGATCAGCGCCGCGCGTTGTTCGGCCAGTGGCAGGCGCAGCATGCAGTCCTCGAAGCGGGCCAGGGTCTGGAACGCGGGCAATGCCTGCACCTGCGCGACCAGTGCGGCGCTGCGTGGCCAGCGCACGGCGTCGATCGCGTAGCGCACGAACGAAGCGGTGCGGAAGAAACTGGCAATGCTGATGTCGG
Source organism: Rhodanobacter sp. (assembly GCA_036724165.1). Lineage (GTDB taxonomy): Bacteria > Pseudomonadota > Gammaproteobacteria > Xanthomonadales > Rhodanobacteraceae > Rhodanobacter. The sequence goes on along the minus strand of DAIMGD010000062.1, from coordinate 10,642 downwards.
CGATCGACAACGCGCCGAACACGAATCCCTCGTCCGGCAAACGCTGCTCGATGTAATCGAGCGCGGCGGGGATTTCGACCTCGCGCGCATGCTGCACCACCGCCTCGTTGGCGGATTCGCCGAAGATGTGGCGCTTGATCGCCAGCTGATGGAACAGCCGCCAGATCAGGCCGTCGGCCAGTCGCGTGTCGGCGTATTCCTCCAGCCAGCGTGCCTGCGCGCGGTCGGCGATGTCGCGTGGATAGATCGCCGGCGTGGGGTGCTTGTCTTCCAGGTACTGGCAGATCACCGAGGAGTCGTTGAGCACCAGCTCGCCGTCGATCAGCACCGGGATACGCCGCAGCGGGCTGAGTCGGGAGAATGCGTCGTTGCCGACGAACGGCGCGATCGGGTCGATCTCGTAGTCGAGCCCTTTCAGCTCCAGACACACCAGCACCTTGCGCACGTACGGCGAAATGTAATTGCCGATGACCCTGAGACGCTGCGGCATGACGGCGACTCCGCGAGACGGAAGCCGCAGCGTGCGACGGGCACGCCACGTCCGTCAAGCAGCGGCCGGTGCGGGTGCCCAGTCGTTCGGGCGTGGCGGCAGCAACCTCTGGCACGGGGTAACCGCCGCGGTATCGCGTTAGCATCGCCGGGTTGGGCGTGGGGCGTGGCGATCCGGCTGCGCTGGCGTCGGCGATTTATTTTGTGGAGGAAAGGCATGCATTCGATGATCGGCAAGTCGCGCCTGTGCGGCGTCGTGGTGATGGGTCTGCTGTCGGCCGGCGTCGCCGCGCAGGGAAGAACGCTGACTGCGCACGACTACGCGCAGGCAGAGCGCTTCATGAGCTACAACGTGGCGCCGCTGGTCGATCATGCGGTGCAGAAGGTGGACTGGCTGGACGACGGCCACTTCTGGTACCGCGACCACGACAGCCATGGCGATCATTTCATGCAGATGGATGCGGCCAGCGGCAAGGCCACGCCGCTGCTCGATCAGGCCAGGCTCGCCGCCGCGCTGGGCAGGCTCACCGGCAAGCCGGTCGATGCGAACAAGCTGCCGCTCACCGGTTACAGCGTGAAGCCGGATGGTCGTGTCGACATCGCGATCCACGGCAAGCACTACCTGTGCGAGCTGAAGTCGGCCGGCGTCTGCGTGACCGCCAGGGCGGCCAGTCCCACCAGCGGTGACGAGCCGGCCGTGCTGTCGCCGGACAAGCAGTCCGCGGCGTTCATCCGCCACTGGAACCTGTGGCTGCGCGACATGGCGACGGGCAGGGAAACCCAGCTCACCACCGATGGCATCGAGAACTTCGGCTACGCCACCGACAACGCCGGCTGGAAGCACACCGACAACGCGATCCTGGTGTGGTCGCCGGACTCCAGGCAGATCGCCACGTTCCAGCAGGATCAGCGCAAGACCGGCGACATGTACATGATCAGCACCAACGTCGGCCATCCGAAGCTGGAGGCGTGGAAATATCCGCTGGTCGGCGACAAGGACGTGACCATGATCGAGCGCGTCATCATCGACGTGCCGGGTCGTCATGTGGTGCGTCTGAAGATGCCGCCGGACCAGCACCGTTCCACCCTGTGCGACGACGTCAGCTGCGGCCCCGAGGGTGGTTGGGACGATGTGAAGTGGGCGCCGGACGGCAAGACGCTGGCCTTCGTTTCCACCTCGCGCGACCACAAGCACGAATGGTTCCGCATCGCCGATGCGAACACCGGCGCGGTGCGCACGGTATTCGAGGAAAGCGCCAAGACCTACTACGAGAGCGGCAACGACCAGGTCAACTGGTTCTATCTGCCCGGCACCCACGAGGCGGTCTGGTTCTCCGAGCGCACCAACTGGGGCCAGCTGTACCTGTACGACCTCAACACCGGCAAGCTCAAGCGCGCGATCACCACCGGCGAGGGCAATGTCACCCAGGTGCTGAAGCTCGATCCGAAGACGCGCACGCTGTGGTTTCGCGGCGTCGGTCGCGAGCAAGGCGTGAATCCCTACTACCAGCAGTTCTACAAGGTCAGTCTCGACGGCGGCAAGCCGACCCTGCTGACACCGGAACCGGCTGACCACACGGTGGCGCTGTCGCCGGATGGACGTCTGTTCGTCGATGCGTATTCCACCCCGACGGAACCGTCAGTGACCGTGCTGCGCAATGCGCAGGATGGGCAAACCGTGGCGCAGGTGGCCAAGGCCGACATCAGCCGCCTCGTCGCCAGCGGCTGGATCGCGCCGACGCCGTTCACGGTGAAGGCACGCGACGGCAAGACCGAGTTGTACGGCCTGATGTTCAAGCCGACGAACTTCGATGCGTCGAAGAAGTATCCGATCGTCGACTACGTCTACCCAGGCCCGCAGACCGGCTCGGTCGGCAGCCGCAGCTTCATGCCTTCGCGTGGCGATCACCAGGCGCTGGCGGAGCTCGGCTTCATCGTCGTGGCGATCGACGGCATGGGCACGCCGTGGCGCTCGAAGGCATTCCACGACGCCTATTTCGGCAACATCGGTGACAACACGCTGCCCGACCAGATTGCCGGGCTGAAGGAACTCGCGAAGCGTTATTCCTGGATCGACATCGGCCGTGTCGGTATCTGGGGCCATTCCGGCGGCGGCAACACCACTGCCGACGCGATGTTCCGCTACCCGGATTTCTTCAAGGTCGGCTGGGCCGAAAGCGGCAACCACGACAACCGCAACTACGAGGACGACTGGGCCGAGAAGTGGCAGGGCCTGCTGGTCACCCGCAAGGACGGCAGCAGCAACTACGACGACCAGGCGAACCAGAATCTGGCGAAGAACCTCAAGGGTCACCTGATGCTGGTGCACGGCACGATGGACGACAACGTGCCGCCGTCCAATACGCTGCTGGTCGCCGATGCGTTGATCAAGGCCAACCGGGACTTCGATCTGCTGATGATCCCCAATGCCCACCACGGTTATGCCGAAGCCACGCCGTATGCGACGCGCCGGCGCTGGGACTATTTCACCCGTTACCTCGCCGGCGACACGCCGCCGGTGGAGTACGCGTTGAAACCGTGGCCGTGGAAATAGGCTGAGGGACGACGTGCATCACGATCGGCGGCGATGCGCAGATCGTGCGAAGGCGGCACGGCTGGCGACGGATCTTTCCGTGGCGAGCGAACGCGCGTCGGACGCGAATCGGCGAACAGTGTCTGCGAATCGCGCGGTGAGGCAGGCGGCGCAGGGACCTTCGATACGGCATGGAGTCGCCGGCCTGCGTGGACCGACCGTCGACCCGGTCGTCAGCGCAGGCTGGCCTTCTGCGCGAGGCCCTTGGCCAGCGCCTCGTCGAGCAACTGGCCCATGGCCTGTGCAGCGGCCTGTTCGGCTTGCTGCTGCTTGCGCCCGATTGCCTGCCGCTGCTTCTCGAATCGCGACTGCAGCTGTTCCAGCGCACGGCGCTGGTCGAGCCTTGACTGCGCCTCGTCCATCTGGCGCTGCTGCGCGTCGAGCTCACTTTGTCGCGCGTCGGTATTCGACGTGGCCGCCGCACGCGTGGCAACGCGTGCCGCCATCTCGGCCTGCTGCTGTGCTATTGCTGCATGTTCCTGCGCAAACGCGGCATCCTGCGCGGCCAGCCCCGCCTGCAGACCCGCCACACCGCCTTGATCGCCGGCGAGCTCACCCTGCTGCCGTGCGAGCGCCGTCACCGGTGCGTAGATGCGGCTGGCGCGTTCCAGCAGGGCCTTGTCGCGGATCAGGTAGGCATCGTTGCCGCGCCGGAACCACAGCAGCGATTTGTTGCTGCCGCGCAGTTTCCTGGCGGCTTCGGCGTCCATGTCCGAGCCGTTGATGGTGATCGAGTCGCCATCGAAAAGCGCGAAGCCGGTGTTCATGTAGCCGGTCGTGCGGATGTCAACGTGTCGCGCGGAAAACCCGTTGTCATGCGGCGGCGGTGGTGGTGGCGCGGGCGCCGCCAGTGGCGGCAGAGGCGCCATGAGCGGCGGTGCGGACGACGCGTTCATCGGCGGGGCCGGCGGCAGCGGTGCCCCCGGCGGCAACGGTGCGGCGACCGCCGTGCCGGTCGTGATCGGGGCGGCATCGCCGTGCTTGCCGCTGGTGGCGGTGACGCGATACGGCAG
>DAIMGD010000062.1:0-6537 GCA_036724165.1 Rhodanobacter sp. | reverse complement strand
GCAGCACGCCGACGAGCGCGATCAGCGCGACGAGCAGCCAGCTACGCGTGCGCGACGGCGGATGATTGACGGTTTGCTGCAGCATGGTCAGTCGCCTCTTCAGGTTGTGGAACGACGGGGAAGCACCGGCGAGGCCGGCGTGCATGGGATGGGCCACGCCGAGGCGCAGCAGCAGGCGGCCGTAGTCTTGCGGCGCGGCATGGTCCTGCTGCAGCACCTGCGCATCGCAGGCCGATTCGCGGTTCAGCGCGTACTCGCGCATCGCCCACGCTACCAGCGGGTGGAAGAAGAACAGTCGCTGCGCGAGCGCCGGCACCCAGCCCAGCCACAGGTCGCCGCGACGCAGGTGGACGAGTTCGTGCGCCATCGCCATCGCCGCTTCGTCGGTGGTCAGCGCATCGCCGGCGGGCAGCAGCACGCTGGGCCGCCACAGTCCGATCACCTGCGGCGAAACGATCAGCTCCGAAACGCGCAGCTGCGGGCAGGCGCGCAGGCCGAGCATGCGTGCCTGCCGCGTGCACAGGGCGAGCAGCGACCCATCGTGCAGCGGACGCGATTCGCGCAGCACGCGACGTGCCTGCCGCCATTGCCGGGCCGCGAGGATCAGCTGCACGAGCAAGGCCGCCAGCCACAGCATCGCCATCCCGGTGCGCCATGAAAGCGTCGATGCCGGCGGTGGCAGCGAGGGCTGTGCGCTGGCGGCTGGCGTCGGCGTGACGACGAACATGCTGGACTGCGGACCGACCCCGGCAGACGCACGGACCGCCGGCGGCGACAACAATGGAAGTTCCAGCGGCGCGCTCCACAGCAGGCCCAGCAGCAACTGGGTGGCTACCAGCCACCACAGCATGCAGCGCATCGCTGCCGACAGCCGCGGCAGCAGGCGGCCAAGCAGGTAGACGGCGCCGATCAGCAGCGCCGCCTGGATGGACGTCCAGACGAGGCGCGTGAGCACGATGCCGGCGAGGTGATCGAGCATGTCCATCTCACGACTCCCGGCGCTTGGACTGCAGCTGCGTCACCAGCGCTTCCAGTTCGGCCAGCTCGGTGTCGGACACCTCGGCGCGCTCGGACATCCAGGCGACGAACGGCGACACCGATCCGCTCAGCGTTTTCTCGACGAAGCTGCCCACGGCGCTGCGCATCGCCTCGCCCGGGCCAGTCGCGGTGCTGTAGCGGAACATCCCCTTGACCTGGCGCCGGCGCAGGTAGCCCTTGCTGCGCAGGCGTTCCATCATCGTCAGCACGGTCGAGCGGGCCAGCCCGCGCGGCTCGCCGTAGGTCGCCGCCACCTCGCCGACCGAGGCCAGTCCGCACTCGTCGAGGTGATGCAGCAGCGCCAGTTCCTGGTCGCCGATGGTGGATTTGCGCATGGCACGGCTCGCTTGACTACAGATGTAGGCAAACTACGCCATGGCTACACGTGTAGTCAAGTGGCTCCGGAGAATGTTTTCACCCGGCGGCAACTGCGGGTTCTCGATGGTTACCCGCGCAGGTATTGTCCCAGATGATCGCTGCGATACTTGCAGACGTTGAAATTCCTCTGGATCAGCGTGTGGCCGCTGGCGAATACGGTACGCAGATCCCGCAGACAATCGTTCGTGCGGTCGCGCATCGCGACCGTCGTCGAATCGCCGCCGCCATGCAGTGTGCCGAATGGCATTTCGCGGAAGTCCGTGCTGCCCGCCGGCGCAACGGCAAATGAAACGACGCTGTTTGGCGTTGTGTTGACCAGATCGAGATAGTGGACGTTTTCCGCGCATGCCGTACCGGATGCGCTGACGAGTAGTACGAAGACAAGACGGTTGAACATATCGAAACCCTCGATTGTGAGTGCTGACATTCATCGCAGCGAAGATCGAAAGATGCGATGGATGCCGCGACACTGGGGTACGCACATCGGGTGCGATAGCGAATCGGGACGGATCGTCGCCACGGCGGGACGAGTCGTAGCGACTGGCATGCAGGCTTCCCGCAGGCACCGTCGGGTGCGTAGGATGGCCGACAACCTCGTCATCGAACCCAGCTCATGAAGGAAAACCGCATCGGTACGCACGGCATCGCACTCGCCTGCGTGGGTTACGTTGTCCTGTGGGTGCTGTTGTGCGTTCTGTTCGCGGGGCTCTGGTACACCTTCGATGCCTTGCGCGGGCATGTCTGGCGCATCGAGGACTATCTGCGTTGGGCGATGGTGGAGTGGTCGACGATCTTCATCATCGGTCCGCTCGCATTCTGGGCCGCTGCGCGGAGACCGATCGAGCCGCCGCATCGCTTGCGTCGTTTCTTCGCACATCTTCTCGCGAGCATCGGCTTCGCCTTGCTCGCGGTGGTCACCGGCACGGTGATCTCGGTTTTCGTCGAGCCGGGCGACCCGCAGGTGGCGCAACAGCTCGAGCAATTCGTCACCAAGCATGGCGAGGCGGGATTTCTCGCCTACTGGCTGCTCGTCATGGTTCGCCAGACCGCGCATCTGCACCGCGAAAAGACCCGGCGTGAACTGGAGGCGAACCGCCTGCAGGCGCAGCTCGCGCAATCGCGCCTGCAAGTACTGAAGATGCAACTGCATCCGCACTTTCTGTTCAATACACTGCATGCCGCGGCGACGCTTGCACACGAGGACGCGACCGCCACGGAGGATATGTTGCTTCGTCTGGCCGAGTTGCTGCGGGCTTATCTCGACGACGACCGACTGGAGATATCGCTCACCCAGGAACTGCAACTGATTGACCTTTATCTCGGCATCCAGCGCGTGCGCTTCAAGGATCGCCTGACCTCGCGCATGGACATCGCCGTCGATGCGCTTGGATGCGCCGTGCCCAGCCTGATCCTGCAGCCGCTGGTGGAAAACGCCATCGGGCATGGCATCGGCAAGCACGTCGGCGAAGACTGCATCGAGATCGACGGCTACCGCGAGGGCAGCTATCTCTGTCTGGACGTGAGCAATCGAAACAGCACGCTTGATATGGCGACGGGGACGCTCGCCGCGCGTGGCATCGGTCTATCCAATACCCGTTTGCGCTTGCGAGAGTTGTATGGCGATGCCGCGCAGCTCACCATCCGGGCCCTCGTGCCGCGTGGCGTGATTTGCCGCGTCCGTTTTCCCTGTCGAGATGCCGACGCATCAGAAGCGCGATCCGTGCAGGTGGCATGATGACTATCCGCGTGCTGGTGATCGACGACGAGCCGATCGCCCGGTTCAGCATCGTGCGCATGCTGCGTGGGGACGATGACATCGAGCTGGTCGGCGAGTACGGCGACGGGGCAAGTGCGCTCGAAGCGATCCGCCAGCGCACACCGGATTTGATCTTCGTGGATATCCAAATGCCGGAGATGACCGGTATCGATCTGGTCGCCGCCATCGATCCGGAACGACTGCCGGTGACGGTGTTTGTCACCGCTTACGAGCAGTACGCCGTGAGGGCATTCGAGGCCAATGCGGTGGACTATCTGGTCAAGCCCTTCAGCCGCGAGCGTTTCCTGGTGACGCTTGCGCGGGCCAAGCGCAGGCTGGCCGCCACTGATGCAGTATTGGGGAAATCTTCGTCGGCGCAGGTGCTGCGCGCTCTCGAAGCCTTGCGCAAGGAACAGAACTATCTGGCGCGCATCCCGGTGCGTGTCGACGAGCATATCGTGCTGGTCGATGTCGAAGAGATCGACTGGTTCGAAGCCAATCGAAACACGGTGCGCGTGCATACCGGCAAATACGTCCATGAACTGCGCGAGACCATGACGAATCTGGAGGCGCGGCTGCACCCAAGGCAGTTCGTCCGCGTGCATCGATCGGCGATCGTCAACGTCAAGCGGATCAAGGCGATCCATCCGTGGTTCCACGGTTACCACGTGCTGGTACTGGATACGGGGCAGGAATTGCGCATGAGCCGCTACCAGCATGAAAGCTTCCTCAAGCTGATGGGAAGGCAACCCGCCGACTGAGCGGAAGACATGCGTGCTGCACTATGTCGTCGAAACTCAGAACGCCATGTCGAATGCCACCTCGCCCTGCACGCCGACCTGGTAGGCCGACACGCGGCGCTCGAAGAAGTTGGTCACTTCCTGCACGTCCTGCAGATCCATGAAGTCGAACGGGTTTTTCGCGCCGTATTTCCTCGGCAGGTCGAGCTGGGCGAGGCGCTGGTCGGCGCAGTATTCGAGGTACTGGCGCATGTCCTTCGCCGACAGGCCGACCACCCCGCCAGACAGTACGTCCTCGGCGAACTGGGTCTCGCAGGCGATCGCGTCTTCCATCATCTGCTCGACCTGCGCGCGCATCGCGTCATCGAACAATTCCGGTTCCTGCTCGCGCACGGTGCGCACCACCTCGAACGCGAATGCCATGTGCCCGCTCTCGTCGCGGAACACCCAGTTGGTGCCGGCGGCCAGCCCGTGCAGCAGGCCGCGCGAGCGCAGGTAGTAGACGTAGGCGAACGCGGCGTAGAAGAACAGCCCTTCGATGCACGCGGCGAAGCAGATCAGGTTGAGCAGGAACTGTCGCCGATGTGCGCGCGTTTCCAGTCGGCGCAGATCCTGGATCGAGTCGATCCACTTGAAGCAGAACGCACCTTTCTGGCGGATCGATGGAATCGTCTCGATCGCCGCGAACGCACCGTTGCGCTCGGTCGGATCGGGGATGTAGGTGTCCAGCAGGGTGAGGTAGAACTGCACATGCAGCGCTTCCTCGTACAGCTGGCGCGACAGGTACATGCGCGCTTCGGGCGCGTTGATGTGCTGGTACAGATTCAGCACCAGGTTGTTCGACACGATGGTATCGCCGGTGGCGAAAAACGCGACCAGCCGCTGGATCAGATGGCGATCGGCAGGCGACATCTTCGACTTCAGGTCGGCGGTGTCCATCGAGAAATCCACTTCCTCCACCGTCCAGGTATTGCGGATCGCGGCGCGGTACATCTCGTAGAACGCGGGGTAGCGCATCGGCCGCAGGGTGAGCTCGAAGCCGGGGTCAAGGATGTGCGAATGGCGGACGGGCTGGGCGGACATGGTTTTCCTTGCATTGATGATGGAGTACGCGATGCCAGCACGACCCGGCGCGTCGGCGCCGTGCCGTTGGCGGACAACTACTGGCAGGCTTCGCAGTACTCGGGATTTTCCAGCGAGCAGAACACCGCGGCGTTCGCCTGCGCCTGATCGACGACGAGCACGGGCCTGTCCGCCGTTACCGTAGTCTTGGTGATCTTCGTCGCCGGGCGCGAACGCAGGTAGTACGTGGTCTTGATGCCGGCCTTCCACGCGTACATGTACATCGAGCTGAGCTGGCCGATGTTCGGGTTTTCCATGAACAGGTTCAGCGACTGGCTCTGGTCGATGTAGGCGCCGCGTGCGGCGGCCAGTTCGATCAGCGCCTTCTGCGGCAGCTCCCACACCGTGCGGTAGATCGCGCGCAGCCGTTCCGGGATCGCCGCGATGCCCTGGATCGAGCCTTCGGCGAGCTTGATCGCGTCGCGAACGTCGGACGTCCATAGACCGAGTGCCTTCAGCTCATCGGCGAGATAGCGGTTCACCTGCAGGAAATCGCCGGACAGCGTCTCGCGCTTGAACAGGTTGCTGACCTGCGGCTCGATGCATTCGTAGCAGCCGGCGATCGAGGCGATCGTCGCGGTCGGCGCGATCGCGATCAGCAGCGAGTTGCGCAGGCCATGCCGCCTGATGCGTTCGCGCAGGGCGTCCCAGCGTGCGTGGTCGTGCGGCTGCGCCTGCGGCCAGTAGTCGAACTGCAGCTCGCCGCTGGCCGCGCGGCTTTCTTCAAAGCCGGGATGCGCGCCGGCCTGCGCGGCCATCTCGTTCGACATCGACAGCGCGTGGAAATAGATCTCCTCGGCGATCCGCGTGGACAGCGCCAGCGCCTCGGCCGAATCGAACGGCAGCCGCAGCTTGAAGTACACATCCTGCAGGCCCATCACGCCCAGTCCGACCGGCCGCCATTTCAGGTTGGCGGTGCGCGCGGTGTCGATCGGATAGAAGTTGAGATCGATCACCCGGTCGAGCTGGCGCACCGCGGTGCGCACGGTCGAGGCGAGCTGTTCGAAATCGAAGACTCCATCGACCACATGCCGCGCCAGGTTCACCGAGCCCAGATTGCACACCGCGGTTTCCGTGGCCGAGGAGACTTCAAGAATCTCGGTGCACAGGTTGGACAGATGGATCACGTTGTCGGGTTTGGCCGTCTGATTGCTGGTGGCGTTGCAGCGATCCTTGAACGTCATCCAGCCGTTGCCGGTCTGCGCGAGCGTGCGCATCATGCGCGCGTACAGTTCGCGCGCCTTCACCGTCTTCACGGCCAGGCCACCGGCCTCGGCCTTGGCATAGGACTGCTCGAACACTTCGCCCCAGCTGTCGACCAGATGCGGCACGACTTTCGGATCGAACAGCGACCAGTCGCCATCGCGCTCGACCCGGCGCATGAATTCGTCGGGAATCCAGTTGGCGATATTCAGGTTGTGCGCGCGGCGTGCGTCGTCGCCGGTGTTGTCGCGCAGTTCGAGGAAATCCTCGATGTCGGCGTGCCACGATTCCAGGTACACG
>DAIMGD010000061.1:8786-11162 GCA_036724165.1 Rhodanobacter sp. | reverse complement strand
ATGCCCGCTGGCGATGTTTGTCGCCGCTGCGCGAGGTGATCATGATGATCGGCACATCGCGCAACCGCGGGTCGGCCTTCATGTGGGTCGCCAGCTCATAGCCATCCATGCGCGGCATCTCGATATCCAGCAGCATCAGGTCCGGTACGCGCTCGTGCAGTTTCTCCACCGCATCGACACCGTCCTTGGCCGTACTGACCTCGTATTCGTGACGTTCGAGCACGCGACTGGTGACCTTGCGCATGGTGATCGAATCGTCCACCACCATCACCAGCGGCCGCACCCGTACTTCCTCGATGACCGGTGCCTGCACCGCGCTGAGGCCGTCGGCCAGACGCTGCACGCGGCGCGTGATGCCGTGACGGACCAGCGGCGCCAGATCCAGAATGATCAGCACCGAACCGTCGCCCATGATCGTCGCGCCGAGCAGGCCCGGCACCGAGCTGATCTGCGGACCGACCGACTTGACCACGATTTCGCGTGAACCCAGCACCGCATCGATACGGATCGCCGCTCGCAGGTCACCAGCGCGGGTCAGCAGCAAGGGCTGCTGCTCGCCCTCGGCCGGCAGGCCGGGCGGCAAGCCCAGCAATTCGGCCAGGTCGTGGATCCCGTATTCCTCGTTGCCGTACTGGAACGACGGTTCGTCTTCGGCCAGCATCGCGGTCAGGTCGTCCGGATTGACCCGGGCCACGCCCTGCACCGAGGTCATCGGGATGGCGAACGTCGCCTCGCCGATGCGCACCAGGATGGCCTGGGTTACCGCCAGGGTGAATGGCAGGCGCAGCACGAAGGTGGTGCCCTTGCCGTGCTCCGATTCGATCGACAGTGAACCGCCGAGCTGCTTGATTTCGTTCGCGACCACGTCCATGCCGACGCCACGACCCGACAGCTGGGTAATCTTGCCGGCCGTGGAGAAGCCAGGCAGGGTAATCAGCGAGAGCAGCTGGTTGTCGGTAGGCTTGATGTCGGCACGCAACAAACCACGCTCGATGCCGCGCTTGCGGATTGCGTCGCGATTCAACCCGCGACCGTCATCGCTGACCCGGATCACCACTTCGGTGGCTTCGCGTGCGACCCGGATATGCACCGAACCTTCCGCGGGCTTGCCGACCTTGCGGCGTTCGGCCGGAGTCTCGATGCCGTGCGCGATCGCATTGCGCAGCATGTGCTCGAACGGCGCCTTGATCCGGTCGAGCAGGTTGCGATCCATTTCGCCGTGCGCACCATCCACGTACAGTTGGGCGCTCTTGCCCTGCTCCTGCGCGGTCTGGCGCAGCGTGCGACGCAAGTTCGGCACCATCGTGTCGAACGGCAGCATGCGTGTACGCAGCAGACCGTCCTGCAGTTCGGTACTGACACGCGACTGCTGAATCAGCAGCGTCTCGGCCTGTCGAGTCAGTTCATCCAGCATGTTCTGGATCGACACCAGATCGGAGACCGACTCGGCCAGCGCACGCGAGTACTGCTGCAGCTGTGAGTAGCGATCGAGCTCAAGCGGATCAAATACGGTCAGGCCCGCTTCACGATGCTCGCGCTGGAAGCGCGCGATGATCTGCGCCTCGGTCTCGATTTCCAGCATGCGCAGCTGGCTGCGCAGACGCGATACGGTTTGTTCCAGCTCGACCAGGTTGAAGCGGTAGCCGGCAACCTGCTGTTCCAGGCGCGACCGGTAGATCGCCACCTCGCCAGCGTGGTTGACCAGATTGTCGAGCAGATCGGCGCGAACGCGGATCTGTTCCTGGGAAGAGCGAACCTCCTCTTCCATCTCCGGCAGCAGTTCGGGCAAATCGAGCGATGCCGCGGCACTGGGTACCGGTGGCAATGCCGTTGTCCGCGCCGGTTTGGCCACCGGCAGGTCGACCGCGGCAGCCAATACGGCATCGTCAGTCAGGGTCTTTTCGCCAGCCAGCGCCAGCAGCCGATCGATCATGGCACGCGGGTAGTCCACGGGCTGACCTTGCGAAACCAGCTGCACCTGTGAATGCAGCTGGTCAAAACTTGCTTCCAGTGCAGCGATCAGCGGGCCGGTTTTCGACTGGTCGCGAATCGGTTTTTCCAGCAAGGTTTCAATGGCATGGGTCAGATCGCCCACGCCCATCAACCCGGCAATCCTGGCACCGCCCTTCAGCGTATGCAGATCGCGCTGTAGTTCCGACACATGCGCCAGCTCGGCCGGAGCATCGTGCCACTGCGCCAGCACACCATCGGCGTGGTCGAGAATTTCGCGTGCCTCGTCGATGAAGACTTCCAGCAGGTCGGCATCGATCTCGCCCGAACCCGCCAATGCGAAGGCGTGTTCCGCGGTCGTTTGTGTATCGTGCGCATCCGCTTTGCTGTCGGCCGCGGCTTTTTCTGCTGCTGCCTTCTCCGCTT
>DAIMGD010000061.1:0-8686 GCA_036724165.1 Rhodanobacter sp. | reverse complement strand
CGGCCTTCTCCACTTCGGCCTTCTCCACTTCGGCCTTCTCCACTTCGGCCTTCTCCACTTCGGCCTTCTCTGCTTCAGCCTTTTCTGCTACTGCTTTTTCTGCAGCAGCCTGCTCGGCGGCGGCTTGCTCAGCGGCAAGCTGCTCGGCTACCAGCTGTTCCGCGGCGGCCTTTTCAACTGCCACCTGTTCGGCCTTGGCACGCTCGATCTCCGCCTGCTCGATGGCAAGCTGCTCGGCCGCCAGTTGTTCAGCGGCGGCCTTCTCTGCGGCAACTTGCTCAGCCTTGGCTTGCTCGCTCGCTGCCTGTTCAGCCGCAAGTTGTTCGGCAGCCAACTGCGCAGCAGCTGCCTTCTCGGCTGCAGCTTGCTCGGCTGCAGCTTGCTCGGCTGCAGCTTGCTCGGCAGCAGCCTGCTCGGCGGCGGATTCGGGCTCGAATGCATCCAGTGCCGCCACCAGTTCAGCTGCAAACACATCGTGGTGCACATCGTCCGAATGATCCGCTGCCGCCGGCTCCTCGCTTGGAAGCGTCTGGACAGGAGCTTCATCAACATGCGCCGCAGGGGCATCGGCCAAGCCGGCTTCCGGCGCGGCTGCGATGGCGCCTTCATCGTCGCCGGCATGCTCCGCCGCGTCCGTAACGCCGGTCGATTCCGTATCCTCGACGTGTGGCTCGTACACGACGTGCGCAACCTGCGACTCAGGGTAGTGATCGCGCATGTCGACGATCTGCGCAGTAAGCGCATCTACATTGGGCAATTGCGGTGAGGCGACATCGAACTGGACCATCACATGATCGACGACATCAGCCGACTGCCCGAGCAATCGCACGCCCTCTGGCGACAACGGCAGATTCGACGCCCGCAGGCGCTTGAACAAGCCCTCCAGCGGCGAAAGCAACTGGGTCAGCAGCGGGATATCGACCATGGCGATGGCGCCATGCAAGGTATGCACAGCTCGCAGCAATTCTTCGCCGATCGGCAATTCGTGGCCGCTGCGCTGGATGGTTGCGCGGATCGTCTGCAGGTACTGTGCAACTTCGCTACGCAATATCTCCAGCAGTACCGGGTCGACCGGCGGCATTACCGGCAATGCGATGGTCTCTGCAGATTCGACCACCGAATGATCGGAAGCCGCCGTCTGCGCATCGGTCAGGGTTGCCTCTGGCACTGCCTCGATCGCAACGTCGAGACTGCGTGGCACACGACGACGCACGACACGACGGACTGTTTCAGTGACCGTCGAGGTGTGGTCTTCGACCCGTGCCGGATGTCCAGCCGCCAGTTGTTCGGCTACATGCATGATCGCGCTGAGCGGTGCGCTCGGCGTGCCTTCGCCCTTGAGCGCAACAAGCAGCCCGGGCAATGCTTCGATCGCGTGGTGTATCAGCGCCTGAACCTGCTCGTCCGGCTGAATGCTGTTGTCCAGCACGCGATTGAGCATGTCCTCCACTTTCCACGCGAATTCGCCCAGCACGCCGGCGCCGACCAGTCGGCCCGAACCCTTCAGCGTGTGGAACGAACGACGGATACTGATCAGTGACGAATGCTGGGCAGGATCGACCAGCCAGACCTTCTCGGCGCCGCGCAGGTTATCGATTTCTTCCTGCATCTCCTCCAGGAATATCTCGCGGATATCGTCATCGATGCCTTCGGCATTGGCATTGAAACCGGTGTTCGCCGCCAGTACATCGCGCACCGGCACCTGCTCGAACTCCTCTTCCTCGACCTCGATCCAGTTGTCGTCCTGCTGCTCCGACACGTTGCCTTCCAGCACCGCTGGCGTGGTCGCTTCGGTCTGTGCAAACCGCAACCCATCGAGGTTGTGGGCTGGCGCGGCATAGGGTTCGCTGTGACCCACAAACAAATGGCCGAGGTCATCGCCGGGCAGGAGACTGACGGATTCGGAAAGTTCCGGGTGCTGCTCGTGTTCGATATCACCGACGGCTGAAGGCAGCTTGTCGGTGTCGGCTGCGGCAATCACGGTATCGGCCGCGGCAGTCGCGGTGTCGGATACCGCGCGCGCAGTCGGCAACGGCCAGTAACCGAGCAGCCCGAGGCTGTGCTCGGCGACGTCGAGGATATGCTCCAGGCCACCGCGATGTTCGCGTGCTGCCTCAAGGTAATACTCCAGCGCGGCGATGGCATCGGCGAGATGATCCATCTGCGCGCCACTCGGCACGCGCCGATCAGCCAGCAGTTCGTAACCGATGAACCGACCGACACCTTCCGCCAGTTCGGCCGGGCGCGGCGCCGACAGCATGCGCATGGCGCCAGCGACTTCGTCCATCAGGTTTGGCGCACCGGCCAGCCGATCGTGCTCCCAGCCGGACTCGACGAAGGCGACGATCGCATCCTTGACCTTGGCGGTATTGCTGATCGTTTCCTGCATCAATGCGGTGACGACACCCAGCGCCTCGCTGCGCGGCAGCCCTTGCGCCGAACTGCTTGCGTTCGGATTTTCTTCCGAACCCAGACTCTCGATGTGATCGTCCAGCGAAGCCTCGACGTAAAGCAGGGCGCCGGCCACATCGAGCAGCGTTTCCTCATCGGCTGGACGCATGCGGTTGGCGATCTCATCGAGCACCCGCCGCTGATCGTTGATCACCCGGCGCGGCACCGTCAGTGCCAGCATGCCCAGGGTGTCGCCAACGCGCTCAAGAACTTCGCTCTGGACCGCCAGTTGCGCCGGATCATCATCCTGCTGACGCAGGAACAGATCGAGCGCTTCCTTGACCCGCAGCAGATCGTCCTTCAGCGCGCGCGATACCGAATCAAGCAGCGCGCGGTTATGCCCGGACATCGAGCCACGGGCGTGCGCCAGCTCGCCGGCATCCGGCAGCAGGCTGTCCAGTGCATAAGTGCTGCGCAACAACTCCATTTGCGGGCTGCGCTGCTTGGCCTGGGCCACGATATACAGCAGCATGCAGGCAACATCGTCCGCATCGCCACCACGCAGGCTGTCTTCGCCGCTTTCTATCAGCTGCCGTATGCTGCGATCGACCTTGCCGATCAACTGGCGCACTTCGCCGGCATGACTCTTGAGCATGCCCTGCTCCAGCCCTTCCAGCACGCCGGCAGCAATCCACCACAGCCGTCGACCGTGCACGTGATAGCAACGCGCCGTGATCGCCAGCAAGGTCTTGCGCATGCCAATCAGCTGCTGCGCGGCGTTTTGACCACGGAACCAGCTCAATAGCTGATGCTGGAAGCGCAGCCGCAAATCCATCAGCTCGCCGCGATGCGATTCGGCGTACGACTCGCTCATCGCGGCAGGCGCCTGCTCCGGCAGGAACGCATCCAGATTGGGATGGAACATCGCCGACTCGGACAACGGCGGCTGTTCGCGACTGGCGCGCAGGTCGTTGAGCAGCGGCAGCAGCACCACCGGCACATCGCGGTGGCCACTGGACAACCGCTCGAGGTAATCGGGCAGTTGCATCAGGCCGCGCATCAGGGCGGCATAGGCTTCCTCGCGATAGGTGACGTGATCCTCGAACAGCGCAATGGAGAGTGCCTCCATCTCTGCCGTCACCATCGCCGCGCCATACAGTTCGACCATCCGCAAGGTGCCATGCACCTGATGCAGATGATCCGTACATGTACGCATGAAATCGCGGTTGCCCGGATTATCGACGTAGGACTCCAGCGCCTCGCGGGCTATCGACAATGTCTCGTCGAGTTCCGGCTTGACCCACTGCAGTGTGGTGAAATCGATGTGATCTTGAAGTCTCATGCGCCTCTCTCAGCGGTTGCATCATGCAAGCATCACGCAACCAGCGAGACTGCCCCCTGTCTTGTACTTGTCTCAATCGGGCCAGGATCAGCCCGGCCGATGTCAACCCGGCAGTTTGAAATGCGCTACCGAGCGCCGCAGGTCACTCGCCAGTTGTGCCAGCGTACCGATCGAGTCGGCGGTCTGGCTCGCGCCCTGCGAGGTCTGCGAGGTGATTTCCTGAATCGCGTTCATCGAATGCGAGACATCCGTCGCCGCCGCCGACTGCTCGCGCGCCGCGGTGGAGATGTTCTGAATCAGTGCGGACAAATCGTGCGAAACGCGTTCGATGTCGCCCAGCGCGCTGCCGGCGTCCTCCGCCAAGCGTGCGCCAGCAACCACCTCGGCGGTGGTCTGCTCCATCGAGTTCACCGCTTCGTTGGTATCGGACTGAATCGTCTGCACCAGCGTCTCGATGCGCTTGGTCGCGCTGGTCGAGCGTTCCGCCAATCGCTGCACTTCGTCCGCCACCACCGCGAAACCGCGACCCGCTTCACCGGCCGAAGCCGCCTGGATCGCCGCGTTCAACGCGAGGATGTTGGTCTGTTCGGCAATGTCGTTGATCAGTTCCACGATCGAGCCGATCTCCTGCGAGGATTCGCCCAGGCGCTTGATGCGCTTGGAAGTTTCCTGGATCTGGTCGCGGATCGAGTCCATGCCGGAGATCGTTTCGCGCACCACTTCGGCACCGTGCGAGGCGATCTTCACCGAGCGCTCTGCCACGTCGGCCGACTCGGCCGAGTCCTTCGACACGATATCCATGGAGCTCACGATCTGGTTGATCGCCGAGGTCGCCGAACTGATCTGCTGCGCCTGCTGTTCCGCCGCATCCGCCAGATGGCGTGCGGTGGTCTGGGTTTCCTGCGCCGACGACGACACCTGCTCGGAGGTCTCGTTGATGGTGGTCACCAGTGAACGCAGCTCGTCGATGGCGTAGTTCACCGAGTCGGCGATCGCGCCGGTGATGTCCTCGGATACGGTGGTTTTTACCGTGAGGTCACCTTCGGCGAGCGAACCCATTTCGTCCAGCAGGCGCATGATCGCCTCCTGGTTGCGCTGGTTCAACTCGGTACTGCTGGCGAACCGGCGGCGCTGATCGCTGACCAGGGTGATGACCAGCAACAGGGCGAATGCAACCGCAGCAATGGCACCGAACAGCCCCCACCACACGTTCGGGAACAGGCGGCGCAGCGGCAGCTTGCCGATCTGCTCGGACAACTCGTTCGCGCGCAGCAACACCGTCTGCGAATCCAGGGACGCCTGATTGCCTGCGTGCTTCACGTCGGCCAGGTTGCCGGCCGCGGCCACCAGCTTGGCCACCGGATCGGCCAGCGTGGTCCAGCTGGCATCCATCTCGGTGAGGATCTTGTGTGCGTTGGCATCGCCGATCGGCTTCACGCCGCTGTCGGCATTGCCAACAAGCAGGCCTTTCAGCACGTTGCCATACAACTGTGCATCGCGGGACAGGCCATCGGCCGCCGATTGCGTATTGTCACCGCCCTGCAGCACCTCCTGCACGCGACGGATGATGCGATCCGCCGACAGCATCTGGCGAGATGTTCCAAGCATCTGCTCGGAGCTGCCGTTGCGCTGCTGTAGAATGTTGACGACCTGTTCCATGCTCGAATTGAGCAGTGGCATCTGCTGAGACAGCGTACCTGCGCGCTGTCCCGAGTCGAGCACCACGGCCTTGTTGGATAGGATCTTGCCGATGTCGCCATCGAGCTGTTTCCAGGAGGTGGCCAGCGCAGTCACCGCACGGCCGGCCGGCGTGGCATCACGGTCAGCATAGGCTTGCATGCCGCTGGCGGCATCACCCACCTTCAGTCGCTGCACGGCCGAATCGATCGAGTTGCGGTTCGCCTCCAGCTCCTTGAAGGAGTCGGCGTTGCCGTCTGCCGATTCCAGGGCGGATTTGGCCGTCTGCTGCGACAGCACCTGGATTTGCGTGGTTAGCGCGATCGCCTGACGATCCTCACCGTTCTTCTGGTTGAGCAGGAAGAAATCCAGTGCCGCGAAACCAATCGCAATCAGCAGCAGGACAATGAGTACGGTGTAACCCCGTTCCCTGCTGACGCCCCCTGTAGTGCTCATGTTCACCTCGTCCGTCCAAATCTTGCCGGCTCCGCATCATCGCGCGGGTACTGGCTTGCAGTTCGCTGCCTTAAGTTTCCGGCCACTGCTGGCACCGGCCCTTCGTATAGCCTTGAATCAATCTGCTGTCAGGCTGCCGCCTGACGGAAATCGGGTGCGCGCACCAGTCGGCTCATGCTGAAAATGGCCAACTGCTGCTCGCCCACCCGGTTTTCGACGAAGCGGGTGAGCCGCGGATCATCCTCGAGCTCGGCCTCGCGTCGCTGCGTCTCATCCACCGTACGCTGGCCGAAGACCTCATCGACCAGCAATGCCACGTTGCCGCCACCCTGACGCACCACCAGCAAGCGGGTGCGATCGGTATGTTGCGTGCGCTCACCAAACAGGAAGCGGGAAAAATCGATCACCGGCACCAAGTTGCCACGCACATTGGCCACGCCAAGCAACCACGGCTGGGTTCCCGGAACCGGGGTGAGTACCGGCACAGCCAGCAATTCGTTGATCTCGTCGATGCCGCTGACCAGCAACCGCGAACCCACGCGGAAACCGATGCCACGCCACAATCCGGGCGCCTCCAGCTTGTCCTGCGTATCGGAGGCGTGCGCCAGCGACAGGCGCTCGTAGCGGGCCAGAATTTCAAACGGGGTACGGTTGACAGACTGATTCATGTCCCACTCGGCAACAAATCGTTGATACAAGCCAGCAGTTCCTTTTCGTTCACCGGCTTGGTGATGAACGCACGGGCACCCTGACGCAAACCCCAGACCCGGTCGGTTTCCATCGACTTGGTGGTAATCATCACAATCGGTACCTGCGCCGTGACCGGGTCGCGGGTCAGCGTGCGAGTGGCCTGGAAGCCATTCATGCCCGGCATGATCACGTCCATGATGATCAGGTGGGGCAATTCGGCGCGTACGCGCTCGATGCCTTCCTCGGCCGTGCTTACAGCGACAACCTGATGGCCGGCGCGCTCAAGCAACGTGCTGAATACACGTATATCCGTCGGCGAGTCGTCGATGATGAGAATGTTGGCCACAGGTACCCCTCAGAATCTGCAGTCAGCGGTTGGATACCGAACTGACATGGCGATGGATGGCACCCAGCAGTTCGTCACGCGTGAACGGCTTGGTCAGATACTGTTCGGCACCCACGATACGACCACGTGCCTTGTCGAACAGGCCATCCTTCGAGCTCAGCATGATCACGGGCGTGGCGCGAAACAACGGATTGTTCTTGATCAGCGCGCAGGTCTGATACCCATCCAGACGCGGCATCATGATGTCGACGAAAATGATCGCGGGCTTCTGATCGGATATCTTGGCAAGCGCCTCGAATCCGTCGACCGCGGTCAACACCTCGCAACCTTCCTTCTTCAGCAAGGTTTCCGCCGTTCGGCGGATGGTCTTGGAGTCGTCGATCACCATGACCTTCAAACCTGCCAAGTCGTTAGCACTCACGTTCAAATTCACTTACTCCCCCCTGCGGCCCGCCCCGAGCTCAGGATAGACAACAATGCAAGCAACAAACATGCCGCAAGGCACATATGTAAAGTTTTGCAGAAATGGATGGAACAATGCCCGCTCTTCGGCGGTGCACCCTAGGCTTTGTTGTTTACTGCCTGCCCGCCGAGACTGTCAAGCAATAATCACTCAGCAGCGCTGGCATGGCGCGTCGCCCGTGCTGAGCACAAGGTGACTCATAGTGACACCATCGGGCCTTCCACGGCAGCAAGGCGCGCATACCGTGCTTGTCGCCACTGATCGTCTCGGCGACCATTCAGGGGTTGCGTCTGCCTCCATTCACTACCACTCACGCCAAGTCACCTCAGGAGAATCACGATGACCCTTTCGGTCGGCGTACTGATGGACCCCATCGGTGCGATCAAGGTGGCCAAGGACACCAGTTTTGCGATGCTGCTGGAAGCCCAGCGCCGCGGCCATTCGCTGCACTATTTGGAGCAGGGCGATCTGGCGCTGCGCAATGGTGCGCCATGGGCGCGGATCACGCCGCTCACCGTGCATGAGGATCCGCAGCACTGGCATGCGCTTGGTCAGCCGCAATGGCGTGACCTGCGCGAACTCGATGCCGTGCTGATGCGCAAGGATCCGCCGGTCGACGCCCAGTTCGTCTACGACACGATGGTGCTTGAGGTGGCGCAGCGTGGCGGCGTCAGCGTCGTCAACGATCCGCAGGCGCTGCGCGACTGCAACGAGAAACTGTTCGCACTGGCCTTTCCACAATGCATCGCACCGACCCTGGTTTCGCGCGATGCCGATGAACTGCGCCGGTTCGCCGCCGAGCATGGCGAAGTGGTCCTGAAACCGCTGGACGGCATGGGCGGGCGCGGCATCTTCCGGGTCAAGGCCGGCGACAGCAACCTCAACTCGATGCTGGAAACCCTGCTTGGCGGTGGCGCTCACGGTGAAGGCCGGCAACTGACGATCGCGCAGAAATATATTCCGGAGATCGCCGCCGGCGACAAGCGCATCCTGATCGTCGACGGCACGCCGGTGCCGTATGCACTGGCGCGCATCCCGCAGGGAAACGAATTTCGTGGCAACCTCGCCGCCGGCGGGCGTGGCGAAGGCGTGCCGCTGTCGGAACGCGATCACTGGATCGCGGCCCAGGTGGCGCCCGAACTGCGCCGGCGCGGCCTGCTGTTCGTCGGGCTGGACGTGATTGGCGACTATCTGACCGAGATCAACGTCACATCCCCAACCTGTGTGCGTGAACTGGATGCGCAGTTCGGGCTTAACATTGCCGGCCAGCTGTTCGACGTCATCGAACAGCGCGTCACCGGAAACCGCACCACGTGAGTAC
>DAIMGD010000060.1:5743-11222 GCA_036724165.1 Rhodanobacter sp. | reverse complement strand
CGGGCCATCCCCGCGGCTTCGAGATCGGTTCGAGCCGAAAGTCGCCGTGAAGCACATGCAGGTCTCGCTGCGCAGGGATGATGAAGACCCGGTTGGGTCGAATCCGCAGGCTGTCAGCGATGAGTTCCACCGGCATCGTGGTGAAACTCGGAAGGATCTCGTGAAGCCGGGTGGCGAACGTTCTCACATGGTTGACGATGACGACCGCGACACCCATGTCGTTTGGCAGGTGCTTCAGCAATCGGATATAGGCGTCGAGGCCGCCTGCCGACCCTCCCACGCAGACGATCGGGAAATCACATCCACTGCGATGGGCTTTCATTCGTCCGTTCTCTTTGGATTGCTGCCGGTTGCACAGACACCGAGTTTAGGTGTGATGATGAAACTGGAGGTGATTCATGGCAACGAGAAGAACATTCAGCGGCGAATTCACGCGTGAGGCAGGACGTCTGGTCAGGGAACGGGCTGGCGATCACGCGTGGTGCGGAAGCTGAAGAACGTGTCGTTCCAGTGCCGCACGTCGATCACGTGCTCGGTATTCATTACCACCATGGCCGTTGTCTCGCGCTGTTGCCGGGCCAGGGCTTTGAAGAAGCTGCCCTGTCAGCCATCCGGCGGGCCGCAGGCGAAGTCTCGCGGGAAGGGCGGCGTTACGGCGGTGCCTTCCGAGCGCCGGGATGACCGCGGCAGCAGGGGTTCCACGACACGCGAGCGGACGTGAAAGCGCCGGTGCCCGACGGGTCGCGGCATGGCCAGATCGGCCCGCGGTGATCATGAAAAATGGTTGGCATGAGTATGTGGTTCTGTGACCGGTTGCGGTGCCGGTGTCCGGCAGGCCATGTATTACTGCGAAAAGTGCCGAAGGACTACACCTGGAGCATTCTTGAACTACAGCGTTGAAGCTGCGCATACTTCATCGTTGCCTCGATCTGGTGCGTTACGGCCGGATCGGGAGGGAAGCCAGGGGGATTCCATAGCGCGCCGAGGAGGCGCGGCGGGTTTCTTGATGGTGACTTTGGGGACGGATGATGCCGGTCATGCTCGGCCAATCCCAGGCAATCCAGTCAGTGCGTGCGCAATTGCAGCGCTACGCCGGCTGCGACGTGCAGGTGCTGATCGAGGGCGAGACCGGTACCGGCAAGGAACTGGCGGCGCGCGAAATCCATTACGCCAGCGCGCGCCGCGACCATCCGTTCGTTCCGGTCAATTGCGGCGCGATCCCCGACAGCCTGATCGAGAACGAGCTGTTCGGCCATGATCGCGGTGCGTTCACCGACGCCAAGGGTGCCCAGCCCGGACTGATCGATCACGCGCGCGGCGGCACGCTGTTCCTGGATGAAGTCGACGCGCTTTCCGACAAGGGCCAGGTGACCCTGCTGCGCTTCCTGCAGGACAACGAATACCGGCCGGTGGGTGGCGGCGCGGCGCGCGTGTCGGATGCGCGGATCATCGCGGCCACCAATGCCAACCTGGAGCAGCAGGTGGCGGCCGGACGTTTCCGTCGCGACCTGCAATACCGGCTCAATGCGTTGTACCTGCGGCTGCCGCCACTGCGCGAGCGCGGCGACGATGTGGTCCTGCTGGCGGGCCATTTCATCCATGTCGTCGCGGCGCGGCTGCGCGGTCCGGACAAGTGCTGGGGCGAAGACGCGATGCAGGCGCTGGCCGCGTATGCGTGGCCAGGCAATGTGCGCGAGCTGGACAACGTCGTGCTGCGTGCCTACATGTGTGCCGAGGGTGCCGTGATCGGCCTCGCCGAATTGGTGGCGGCGGAGCCGGCATTCGCCGGGACGGAGTCGACTCCGCGGCGTCGCGCGAACGAGCCGTCGCTCGGCTTCAGCGCGGCCAAGACGCACGCCATCCGCAAGTTCGAGCACGACTACCTCACTCACCTGATGCAGCAGGCCTGCGGCAACATCAGTGCCGCCGCCCGCCTGTCCGGTACCGAGCGCCGCCAGCTTGGCAAGCTGCTGCTGAAGCACGGCATCGGCACGAAGCAGTTCCGGCCGCACTGATCCGGTTTCGGCATGCCCGCATCAGCGGGTGTCTCCGGACTGGGTGAAATCTTTCCCACTGCGCCGATGAAGCGGGTCATCGCTGACCCGAGTACTCCGGTGCCGGGCGGCGTGAATCCATGCGGTGGGCCATTTTCTACATTGCCGGCGCTGGCACGCATGTTGCCTCGACCCTCACGCATGTGTGCAGAAGAGTGCCATGACGAAACATCAGGGCAAAAACTCGGCAGGCGGGAACGAGGTGGAGGTCGAGCACGCCGTGCTCGCGTATCTGCATTGCCATCCGCAGGCCGCGGACACCCTGCGCGGCATCGTCAACTGGTGGCTGCCGCAGCAGCGTTATGAAAGCGAGTGTCAGCACATCGAGCACGTGTTGGGCCGGCTGGTTGCGGAAGGATTGCTGCATTGCGACCAGCTGCCCGATGGCGAAGTGCTGTACGCGTTGAACAAGCACACGAGATCGCCGCAGCCGCATTGACTGTGACGCGGGTTTTCACGAGGAGGACAGACTCATGCCAGCTGCGCTCACATATCCGGGCGTCTATATCGAGGAAATTCCCAGCGGTGTCCGCACCATCACCGGGGTGGCCACGTCGATCACGGCCTTCGTTGGCCGCGCCGCCAGCGGACCGATCGACGCCGATGCGGAAAGTCCGGTGATCATCAACAGCTACGGCGACTTCGAGCGCAGCTTCGGCCAGCTCGACCCGGCCTATCCGATGGGCTATGCCGTGCGCGACTTCTACCTCAACGGTGGCAGTCAGGCAGCGGTCGTCCGGCTGTACAAGGCGAATGGCAACCCGGCGGCGGCGGCCAAGGCCGCGATCAAGATCGCAAATCTGCCGCTTGAGGCGGCGTCTGCCGGTAGCTGGGGCAACCAGTTGCGCGCACGCATCGACACCAACGTGTCGGCCGAGGTCGCGGCGCGTTACGGGCTGGCCAGCACCGACTTGTTCAACCTCACCGTGCGCGACATGGCCAGCGGTCGGCAGGAAAGCTTCACCAATCTCAGCGTAAAGGAAAGCCCGGCCAGGGTCGATCGCGTGCTGAAATCGCGCTCGTCGCTGGCGCGCGTGGCCGCATCGCTGGTGCTGCCGGCAACGGCGATACCCGCCGTGCATCTCGATCCGGATAGCGGAAAAACCGTGTGGGACCAGGACAAGTCCTCCACCGGTGTCGCCACCGCCGATCAGGCGGCCGACAGCGCGGCGCTGGACGATGCGGCCTACCTGGGTGATCCGGACGCCAAGACCGGCATCTATGCACTGAAGAAGACCGACCTGTTCAACCTGCTGTGCATCCCGCCGGATGTGCGCGATGGGAATACGTCCGCTCTCGTGTACCAGAACGCGATGGCATTCTGCGTGGATCGCCGCGCCTTGCTGCTCGTCGATGCACCGGCCGAGTGGGGCAGTGCCGGTGCGATCACCCAGGGCAACAACGCGGCGCTGACCGCGCTCGGGCTCAACGGCGATGCTGCGCGCAACGCCGCGCTGTATTTCCCGCGGGTGATCGAATCCGATCCGACCCGGCAGGGTCAGCTCGACACCTTCGTGCCCTGCGGCATCGTGGCCGGCGTGATGGCGCGCACCGATACGCAGCGCGGCGTGTGGAAAGCCCCAGCCGGCCTGGATGCCGCGCTGAACGGCGTGCAGGGCCTGGCCACCACGCTCACCGATGCCGAGAACGGCATGCTCAATCCGCTCGGCGTCAATTGCCTGCGCAGCTTCCCGCTGGTCGGGCCGGTGGTGTGGGGCTCGCGCACGCTGCGCGGTGCCGACCTGCTGGCCGACGAATACAAATACGTGCCGGTGCGCAGGCTCGCGCTGTACATCGAGGAGAGCCTGTTCCGCGGCACCCAGTGGGTGGTGTTCGAGCCGAACGACGAGCCGCTGTGGGCGCAGATCCGCCTCAACGTCGGCGCGTTCATGCAGAACCTGTTCCGCCAGGGCGCGTTCCAAGGGCAGACCCCGAACGACGCGTACTTCGTCAAGTGCGACAAGGAAACCACCACGCAGAACGACATCAACCTCGGCATCGTCAACATCGTGGTTGGATTCGCGCCGCTCAAACCCGCCGAGTTCGTGGTCATCCAGCTACAGCAGATGGCCGGCCAGATCCAGACTTGAGGACTTACGTCATGGCTCAATTCAGCGTCAATGCGCAGCGTTTCGATCCCTACAAGAACTTCAAGTTCCGGGTGAAATGGGACGGTCGCTACGTGGCCGGCGTCAGCAAGGTGTCCGGCCTCAAACGCACCACCGAAGTGGTCAAGCATCGCGAAGGTGGCGATCCCAGCAGCACGCGCAAATCGCCCGGTCGCACCGAGTACGACGCGATCACGATCGAGCGCGGCGTCACCCATGACACCGAGTTCGAGAAGTGGGCGAACAAGGTGTGGAACTTCGGTGCCGGTCTCGGTGCCGAGGTGTCGTTGAAGGACTTCCGCAAGGACCTGATCCTCGAGGTCTACAACGAAGCCGGTCAACTCGCGCTCGCCTACAAGCTGTATCGCTGCTGGGTCTCGGAGTTCCAGGCGATGCCTGATCTGGATGCGAACGCAAATGCGGTGGCGATCCAGCACCTGAAGCTCGAGAACGAGGGCTGGGAGCGCGACGTCAGCATACCGGAGCCGGCCGAGCCGAGCTTCACCGTGCCCGCCGGCTGAACGCCATGCGCACGCCCACGCCCGCGCAATTGCTGCAGGTATGGGAACGCGGAAGCGGCCCCTCCGCCGCGACGTGCGGCCTGCTGCTGCTCGGCTGCAGTTGCGACGAGTATCCGGCCGAAGCGCTGGCGGCGTTGCCGCTGGGGCGGCGCGATGCGCTGTTGCTGCAACTGCGCGCGCGCCTGTTCGGCAGCGAGATCTGCGCGGTGGCGAATTGCCCGCAATGCGCGGCCCCGGTCGAGGCGACGTTCCGCAGCGACGATCTGCTGCTGACCTCGCCGGGCAGCGAGACGGCGACGCTCGAACATGTCTCGCCCGCGCATGGCGTCCACGTGCAGTTCCGTCTGCCCGACAGCAACGACCTGCTGGTGCTGGAGCATTGCGACGATGCCGATGAGGCGCGTCAGTTGCTGCTTGAACGCTGCGTGCTGAGTGCGTCGGACACCAGCGAAGCGCGTGACGTGCGCAGCCTGTCACCACCGCTGCAGACCGAGATCGCGCAGGCGATGGCGCAGGCCGATCCGCAGGCCGATCTGCAGCTGGCCTTCCGCTGCCCGGACTGCGGCCACGACTGGCAGCCGATGTTCGATATCGCGCGCTTCCTGTGGCAGGAACTGCACGCCTGGGCGCTGCACATGTTGCGCGACGTGGACACGCTGGCGCGCATGTATCACTGGGCCGAACACGACATCCTGAGCCTGAGCCCGCGCCGCCGGCAGGCCTATCTGGAGCTGTGCGCGCCATGAGCGATTTCCTCGACCGGCTGGCGGCACGGGCGATCGGCGGCGAGGGCGCG
>DAIMGD010000060.1:0-5733 GCA_036724165.1 Rhodanobacter sp. | reverse complement strand
AGCCGCTGCAGCGTGCGCCGATCATGCCGCTGGCGAACGATGGCGAGACTTCGCCAGGTCGGCACGAAACAGTATCGGCCGCACCGTTGGCGGCGACGGTCGCGCCGATGCGCCCGTCGCATGCGCCAGTGGCGACGGATACCACGCGAGTTGCACCGGTTGCGCTCGAACCACCGGAGCCCGCGCTGATGCCGACGCGTGCCGCCGCAAGCACACCGCGTGACACGGTGCAGTTGCCGGCGAGTACGGCAGTGCCGGCCCCATCGTCGATCGTCGAGCGCTCTGCGGTGTCGCCCGCGTCGGCTGAAGTTCTCGCGCCGCCGCCGGTGCAACCGCGCCAGACGCGCATCACGGTTGAGCAACCCGAGCCGGCAGCACTGTCACATCCGGCGAACGGCGCGTTGCTGCCAGCCTCCACGCCGGTGTTCGGCACGGCGCGTGTGGCGGATGCTCCGGGTCGATCCAATCAGGCGGCTGCGATGCGCACGCTCGCCGCACCAACCGGCCCGAGCAATTCATCCAGCGAGCCGGTAGTGCACGTCAGCATCGGCCGGCTCGAAGTGCGTGCAGCACCTGCATCCGTCACGCCACCACGTCGTCGCGACGGCCCGCAACCGAGCAGCCTCGACGACTACCTGCGTCAGCGCGGCAAGGCGTCGCCATGAGCAACGTGCTGGCGATCGCCGCGACCACGCGCACGCTGCGCAACCTGCTGCTGGCGCAGATGCCGGTGCTGGATACGGAGCTGAGCGATCTGGAGGTGACCCTGCAGCCACCGGACGTGGCGCGCAAGGGCATCAGCAAGGCACAGCTCAACCTGTTCCTGTATCAGGTGGTCGCGAACGCGGCGTGGCGCAACCTCGACATGCCCGGCCAGGTACGTCCCGGCGAGAGTGCGCCGCCGCCGCTGGCGCTGAACCTGCACTACGTGATCACCGCGTGGGGTCGTGGCGACAGCGACAGCGACGCGATCAGCCACCGCGTTCTCGCCGCAGCGATGAGCACCTTGCACGATCGCGGTGTGCTCGATGGCAACGACATTCGCAACGCGCTGCCGGACAACGACCTCGCCAACCAGGTCGAGCGCGTGCGCATCACCCCGCTACCGCAGAGTGTGGACGAGCTGTCCAAGCTGTGGACCGCGTTCCAGACCAACTACCGCACCTCCGCCGCCTACGAAGCGACCGTGGTGCTGATCGACAGCCAGGCGGCGATCCGCGCGCCATTGCCGGTGCTTCGACGCGGCCCGCAGGATCGGGGTGTGATCGCCACCGCATCCGCCGCCGCGGTGCTGGATACGTTGAGTTATCCGCGCACACAACCGGCCGTGCGGCTTGGCGAGGACATCGTGCTGGGCGGCCGTCAGCTCAGCACGGACCACGCGCTGGCACGCTTCAACAGCCTGCGTCTCGACGCACCCATCGATGTCGCACCACTGGCCGGGGATGCCGCCGGTACGTTGCGCGTGCATCTCGCCGATACGACCGACGATGCGGATGCCGCGTCGCGCTGGGCGCCGGGCATCTATACCGTAGCCCTGCTGGTGCAGCCGCCGGGGCTGCCGCCGCTGCTCAGCAACGAACTGCCGCTGGCGCTGGCGCCGATCATCACGATCAGCCCGCTGACCGCCGCGGCCGGCGACCTCGCCTTGAACCTCACCTGCATGCCGCGCCTGCGCGATGGCCAGCGGGTGTTCCTGCTGTTCGGCGATCGCCTGCTGACGCCGCAAAGCATCAGCAATCCATCCGACACGCATCAACCCAGCGCGCTGGTGTTCCAGGTGCCGGGCGTAGCGGCGGGCACGTACACCGTGCGACTGCGCGTCGATGGCGCCGACAGCATCCCGGTCGATTTCAGCGGCAGCGTGCCGGCGTTCGCCGGCAACCAGCAGGTGGTCGTGACATGAGCGACTACGCACCATGGCTGGAAGCGAACGACCAGTATCTCGCCGCGGCGCTGGCGGATCTGCGTGTGCGGCTGCAGCGCGCGGCGCAGTCGCATGATGCACCTGCCACAGCGCCGCCAGCGCCGGCCACCGCCCTGATGGAATCCGCACCCGCGGTGAATGCGCCGGGCGGACAGAAGCACTCGTGGTTCGCACGAATCTTCAGCAGCCAGCCGGCACGCACGCCGCTGTCGAACGCACAGATGCAGGTCATCGGCACGCCGCCGGCGGCACAGCCGCTCGTTGTCGAGGTGCCGGATGCGGCCACGGCAGCAGCCGATGCTGCGGCATCACCGACCAGCAGCGTCGCCGAAGACGGCAAGCACACGCCGGCGTTGAGCGTGCTCGCGAATCGGCTCGGCCTGTCCGCGTTCGAGCGTCAGCTGCTGTTGCTGTGCATCGGCATGGAACTGGATACGCGTTTCCCCGCGCTGTGCGCGCAGGCGCAGCACGATCCGGCCAAGCCGTATCCGACCTTCGCGCTGGCCTTCGCCGTGCTGGACGAACCGAGCTGGGATGCACTGTCGCCGGAGCGGCCGCTGCGCTACTGGCGCCTGCTCGACATCCATCAGCCCGGCGCGCAGCCGCTGATCGGCGCGGCGCTCAGCGCCGACGAGCGCGTGGTCAATTTCGTCAAGGGCATGAACTATCTGGACGACCGGCTGACCCCGCTGCTCACCGCGCTGCCCCCGGCGACCTTGCCACCGTCGCAGCGTGCGATCGCCGACCAGTTGCTGGACAGCCTGCAGCATGTGCCGGTGGGTGACACGCTGCCGGTGGTGCAACTGCTCGGCAGCGACAGCACCAGCAAGCAGGCGATCGCGCAGACGATTGCCGCTGCGTTCGGCGCGCAGGCGTACCGGCTCTCGGCCGAGTTGTTGCCCAGTGCGACGGCGGAACAGGAAACCCTGCTGCGGCTGTGGCAGCGCGAAAGCCAGCTGCTGCCGCTGGCGTTGTATCTCGACGCGGCCGAGGTCGAGCGTGGCGACGCCACCGCGGTCCTGGTCAAGCGCTTCCTTGCCCGTGCCGGCGGTCTCAGCTTCGTCGATGCGCGCGAGCCGTGGGTGGGTGCGACGACGCGCGCGCTCAGCGTCGACGTGGCCAAGCCCACCGCGGTCGAACAGCGCACGCTGTGGCAGCGGCTGCTCGGCGATGTCGCCGGTGCGCAGCCGCAACAGCTGGCCGGCCATTTCGATTTCAATCTCGGCCGGATCGAGCAGATCGCGCATGCCGCACTGGCGTCAGTCGAGGGCAAGCCCGAAGCACTGGCGCACACGCTGTGGCAGGGCGCACTGGCGCAGACGCGACCGGCGCTGGATCAGCTCGCCCAGCGGATCGTGCCGAAAGCCGGCTGGGACGATCTGAAACTTCCCGATAGCGAGAAGACCCTGCTGCGCCAGATCGCCGATCAGGTCGGCCAGCGCAGCACGGTCTACGACGACTGGGGTTTCCGTCAGCGGATGAACCGCGGCCTGTCGATCAGCGCGCTGTTCACCGGCGAGAGCGGCACCGGCAAGACCATGGCGGCGGAAGTGCTGGCGAAGGAACTCGGCCTGTCGCTGTACCGCATCGACCTGTCGGCGGTGGTCAGCAAATACATCGGCGAAACCGAGAAAAACCTGCGCAAGCTGTTCGATGCGGCCGAGGACGGCGGCGCGATCCTGTTCTTCGACGAGGCCGACGCGCTGTTCGGCAAGCGCAGCGAAGTGAAGGACAGCCACGACCGCTACGCCAACATCGAAGTGAACTACCTGCTGCAGCGGCTGGAGTCGTTCCGCGGGCTGGCGATCCTGGCGACCAACATGAAGGGCGCGCTCGACACCGCGTTCCTGCGCCGGCTGCGCTTCGTCATCAACTTCCCGTTCCCCGGCGCGGCCGAACGCAAGGCGATCTGGGCCTCGGTGTTTCCCGCGCAGGCGACGGTGGGCGCGCTGGACCTGGACCGGCTGGCACGGCTCGCACTCACCGGCGGCAGCATCCAGGGCATCGCACTCAACGCCGCCTTCATGGCCGCGAAAGCCGGGGTGCAGATCGGCATGCCACTGCTGCTCGACGCCGCCCGCGCCGAATACCGCAAGCTCGACAAGCCGGTCAACGAGGCGGACTTCCGCTGGCTGGAAAGTGCGGGAGCCAAGCCATGAGCATCGTGCTGCACATCGAGCGGCTGGTGATCGATGAAGTCGTTCTGCAGGGCGAGCGTCCCGCCGCCGTGCGGATGGCCATCGAGAGCGAACTGACGCGGTACCTCGCACAGCCCGGTGCCATCGACGCATTGCGCGGTATCGGAGCGGTAGCGAGTCTGTCACCCGCCACATTGCCCGTGGCAAGTCACCCACAACAGCGTTTGGGTGTGCGGGTGGCAAGTGCCGTGCAACAGCGTCTGGGCATTCTGGCAGCGGGCACGGGTGGGAAGGAATGACATGAAATCGATCCCCATCCTTCATCGGAATGCCGGCGTGCGGAACTGCTCTGGGAGGCAGCTTTCATGAATATCCTGCAACCCCGAACTATGGCGTCGCCGGCGTTTCGCCCTACCGGAAACACCTTCGCGCTGCGACGCAAGTGCGCCTGCGGCAGTCATGTGGCCGGTGGCGAAGAGTGCCAGGGCTGCGCGCGCAAGCGACTGCGCAGGAAAGGTCCGTCGGATGCGGCGCCATCGCATGTGCCACAGTCAGTGCACGAGGTGCTCGGTACAGCAGGTCGTCCGCTCGAGACGGCCACACGCGCTTGGATGGAGCCGCGTTTCGGCAAGGATTTCAGCCAGGTTCGCGTACATACCGATGGCAAGGCTGCCGAGTCCGCCCGTGCCGTGGGCGCGCTCGCGTATGCCGTTGGCCACCACCTCGTGTTCGATCACCAGCAGTACGCGCCGGGCACATCCACAGGACGCCACCTGCTGGCGCACGAACTGACGCATACGTTGCAGGATCCCGCTGCGTCGGGCATGCACACATCGCTGGCGATGGGTCGGCCGGACGATGCGACCGAAGTGGCTGCCGATCGCGCCGCCGATGCGGTGATGCGCGGCGCACCCGTGGCGGTGATGCCGGGCGGCGGCGGGATGATGCGACGGCAAATGCGTGACTGCACAGCCGGCCCTGGCGATGGTCCCGATACGCGCAACGTTCATTGTCCCGATGGCAGCGACTTTCGGGTGCAGATGACGGCCGAGGACGGTCCGCCGGTACCGGGATTCCATGGTTCGGCCAAGCCCGGGGTCAGTCCGAAGGAAATCTGGTTGGACATCGAACTGTGCAAGGGCGGCACTCAGGTCAATATCCGTCCGAGCATCGACATCCCGCAGGCGCTCGCCGCGACCGTGGCAAACCTTGTCGCCGGTTCGGAAGCGCTGAAAGGCGTGGCGATCAACCCGACACTGAAGTTCACCCTGGTGCAGAGCCAGAGCTTCACCCTGACGGTGGGGCCATCCGTCAAGGTCGACGAAAAGGGAGTTGCCGGTGTAGGCGGTTCGGTCACGGTGCAGACGAACGATGTGACTGTGAAAGGCGGAGTCAACTGCGATCCGCGAGCCAAGTCGTGCATGTTCACGTTCGACTTCAGCGGCGGCAAGTCAAGCAAGGACGTGGACTGTCGCAAGAAGGGCAAGCAGAAGCTGGTCTTCCATTGCGAGAGGATCACCCACACACCCGGCGTGCCCGAGGTGCCGGAACTGAAACAGACCGACACGCAGATCCGCTATGTGTTCTTCCGACATGCGAAGCATGATGTGCGCAAGGACTTCCGGCTGCCCACCGACATTCAGGCACTGAACGAGCAGGGTTACCGGG
>DAIMGD010000059.1:0-11279 GCA_036724165.1 Rhodanobacter sp. | reverse complement strand
AACCAGAAACATGCCGAGAAGGAGCATGTGACCCTGGTGAACTTCATCGAGCCCCCGCCGCCGCCGCCGCCGCCGCCGCCACCGCCGCCGGAGCCGCCGAAGCAGCCGCCGAAGCAGATCATCCAGCAGGTCAAGCCGCCACCGACACCACCGCCACCGGAGCCGCCGCCGCCGGTTGAAGAGGTATCGAGTAATGCGGTTGCGGCATCGCCACCGGCACCACCGGCACCACCGGCAGCGCCGACGGATATCAGCGCGGGTCAAGATCTAAGCTATAACAGCCAGATCAAGCCGGTGTATCCGCCGCAGGCGATGCGTGAGCGCCATGAAGGCACGGTGTATCTACTGATTACCGTTGGACCTGACGGTAGCGTGATTGACGTAAAGGTTGACAAATCGAGTGGCTATCGTGAACTCGACCGCGCAGCCATGGACGCTGTGAAGAAGTACCGATTCAATCCAGAGATCCGAAACGGAAAGAAAGTTCAAGGACTGGCACGTGTGCCGATCAGTTTCCGTATTGGTGAAGAATAATCATCCATTCATTACGCTGTAACCCCTTCAATTTGGTTACAGTTACAGTTCACGCTTGACTTCCTAGGGTAGCGTTATGTTCTTACAGACTCCTGCAGTGACCGATGCCGCACAGGCCATGGGTGGCAATACCAACGCCGAAGCCATGAAACAGATGGGCTTCAGCAACCTGATCCAGAACTTCGACGCGCTCGGCTGGATCGTCTTCGTGACGCTGGTCGTGATGTCGTTCGCGTCCTGGTACTTCATCGTGGCCAACGCGATCCGCAACGCCATGGTGAATTCTCGCCGGGACAAGGTGATCGACGGCTTCTGGAACAATGGTTCCACCCAGGATGCGATCCGTGAACTGGAAGCGCAGCCCAAGGGCGAACCGTTCTCGAAGATCGCCCTGGATGCCGCCTCGGCGGTTGCGCATCACCAGCAGACCACCACCGGCAGCACCACCGGTCGTCTGGCGGAATCGCTGAGCCGTTCGGAGTTCATCGACCGCGCCCTGCGCCAGGCGGTGTCACGCGAAAGCCTGCGGCTGGAAGGCGGCCTGACCCTGCTCGCCACCGTCGGTTCGTCAGCACCGTTCGTCGGTCTGCTCGGTACCGTCTGGGGTATCTATCACGCCCTCATCGGCATCGCTGCTACCGGCAATGCGTCGATGAACGCGGTGGCGGGCCCGGTGGGTGAGGCACTGATCATGACCGCGTTCGGTCTGTTCACCGCGATTCCGGCCGTGCTTGCGTACAACTTCTTCAACCGTTCGAATCGCCTGACCTACGCCCGCTTCGATGAATTCGCGCACGACCTGCACGACTTCTTCGCTACCGGTTCGCGTGTCGAAGGCGCCGCACCGACGCTCAAGTCCTAAGTGAGGGATTGACCCATGGCAATGAGTTCTGGGGGCAATTCCGGCGGCCCGATGTCGGAGATCAACGTCACGCCGCTGGTCGACGTGATGCTGGTTCTGCTGATCATCTTCATGATCACCGCGCCGCTGATGTCGCACACCATCACGATCGATTTGCCGACCGCCAACCCCAAGACCAAGGATGAGGAAGTCAAGGTTCCGCCCTTGGATCTGGCGGTGAAGCAGGATGGCAGCATGTACTTGAACGATCATGCGGTCACCGAAGCCGAGCTGAAAGCACGCTTTGCAGTCTCTGCGCAGAATGTGCCGCAGCCTGAGTTGGAAATTCGTGCGGACAAGGCGACCGAATTCAAGATCGTGAAAAAGATCATTGGCAACGCGAAGGATTCGGGCATGGTGCATGTCGGCTTCATGACCACCGACGCGCCGAAGGGGTGACGAGAAATGGCCTTCAGTAGTAACACCAGTGGCCCCATGGCGGACATCAACGTCACGCCACTCGTCGACGTGATGTTGGTTCTGCTGATCATCTTCATGATCACGGCACCGGTTCTGGCACACAAGATCAAGGTCGATCTGCCGCAGCCGAATCCGAATATCGTGAACCCGCCCAACCCGCCGGATCCCATCCACCTGAAGATCGATGCGAGTGGTGCGTTTTACTGGAACGAGCATCAGGTCGACGAGCTTGGCCTCAAGGCCCAGCTTGCGGTGATCGCCCAGCTGAGCGACCAGCCGGAAATACAGATCGCTGCCGATGACGCCGCTGCCTATCAGTACGTGGCACGCGTGCTGGCCGATGCCAAAAGCTACAACCTGACCAAGATCGGCTTTACCGAAGGCAGCTGATTCGCCGGCGGACCGAGCAAAATAGCTGCCATGCAGCGTTCAAAAAGCCCCCGCCGAAAGCGGGGGCTTTTTGTTGGATGATCAAGCACAGGCGATGGCGAGCGTGTTGATTCAGCGCAGGATCTGCAGATAGTTGCGCACGGTGGGAGCGAGGCCGTCGTACAGCGCTTCGCTGATCAGTGCATGTCCGATCGAGACCTCGGCCAGGCCGGGGATGGCCGCCTTGAATGTGCCCAGGTTGACTTGACCAAGATCGTGGCCGGCATTCACCGCCAGCCCTGCCTGTTGTGCATGCCGCGCGGTTTCGGCGCACGCCGCCAGCGCCGTCGCCGGCTGGCCATCGGCAAAGGCCTGCGCATAAGGCCCGGTGTAGATTTCGATGCGTTGCACGCCGATCGCGACAGCCATCTCGAAGTCCTGCTTGTCTGCATCAACGAACAGGCTCACCCGGCAGCCCAGATCGCGCAGCTCGGCTACCAGCGGACGCAGCATGTCGATATCGCGTTGGAGGTCGAAGCCGTGATCAGAGGTGATCTGGCCATCGTCATCGGGTACCAGGGTCACCTGAGTCGGTCGAACCTCGCGGGCCAGTGCCATCAGCCCGGGGTAGTCGGCACGCGCACCGGCAAACGGATTCCCCTCGATGTTGTATTCCACGCGCCCGCGCAGCATCGCCGCCAGTTTGCGAACATCGTGTGGACGCACGTGGCGCTGATCCGGTCGCGGATGCACGGTGATGCCGCCGCAACCGGATTCGATGCAGACCTGTGCCGCATGACAGATGTCCGGTTCGCTGCCGCCGCGCGAATTGCGCAGTACGGCGATCTTGTTGAGGTTGACGCTGAGCAAGGTCATGGCAGGCAGCCGGTCTCTACGGTAATCGCTAAATGCGGCGGGGACGTCTGGATACGGAATGACACGGACACCAAAAACAGTGCACCGCTCAAGCGGTCTTGGCAAGCGTGCAGAGCCGGATGCTGCGCTTGTCACCACGCCATGCCAGTGCGGCCACCTGCGCGGCATCGATGTAGAGCCGTTGCAATTGCCACGCTTGCACATCCTCGCCATCGAGTCGATGCAGGTGCAGCTGGTCGCCGTTGCGAACAATGCTGAGACGGTGCAGACCGAATGCGATGCCGCGGCCGAGCGCCTTGAGTACGGCTTCCTTCGCCGTCCATAGTTCAAGGAAGGCGACATCGCGATCGATCGGCGCGAGTGCAGCAAGCAGCGCGATTTCGTCGGCACTGAAAAAACGTTCGGCAATCTCCAGGGCATTCGGTCGAGCGCGCAGAAGCTCAAGGTCGATGCCTGGGGTGATGCCCCGGCCGATCGCGATCAACGCATGCTGGCCGCTGTGCGACCAGTTGAAACCAAGCGACGGGTCATGCGCCGCACAAAGTGCCGGCCGGCCGTGTTCCCCATCAGTCAGGGTGACGTCCTGGGTGTCGATGCCCAGATAAGCGGCCAGGGTGGCGCGCAGCGGCTCGCGACCGTGCTGCCGCTGGTAGGCCACTTGCCACACGTGGATCTCATCGTCGTGCAGATGCTCTGCGGCATCGGCAAGCGTCTGTGCGTGCAGGGCAATCATTCCTGCATGGTGCCGGCGGGCGTGCAGATGCACAAGCTGCGAATGCGTCATCGCGCGGGCAGCACAATCCGCACGATGTGCAGATGCGGAAGGCGCCGCCGCCGCGAAATCCCGCGTCACCGACGCTGCAGGGAGCGCTATTTGATCAAGCGCTCGTCGACCAGATTCTTCACCACGCCAGGGTCGGCCAGGGTGGAGATATCGCCGAGCTGATCGGGCAGGTTCTCACCGATCTTGCGCAGGATCCGGCGCATGATCTTGCCCGAGCGCGTCTTCGGCAGGCCCGGTGCCCACTGCAGGTAGTCCGGCGTGGCGATCGGGCCGATCTCCTTGCGCACCCAGGCGATCAGCTCCTTGCGCAGTTCGTCGTTGCCGTTCTCGCCGGCGATCAGGGTGACATAGGCGTAGATGCCCTGGCCCTTGATGTCATGCGGGCAACCGACCACGGCGGCCTCGGCGACCTTCGGATGCGACACCAGCGCGCTCTCCACTTCGGCGGTGCCGAGGCGATGGCCGCTGACGTTGATCACGTCGTCGACGCGACCGGTGATCCAGTAATAGCCGTCCTCGTCGCGGCGCGCGCCATCACCGGTGAAATAGTTGCCGGGGTAGGCGCTGAAATAGGTCTCGATGAAGCGCTGGTGGTCGCCGTACACGCTGCGCATCTGGCCCGGCCAGGAATCGGTGATCAGCAGGTTGCCCTCGGCAACGCCTTCCAGCACCGCGCCATTGGCGTCGACGATGGCCGGCATGATGCCGAAGAACGGCAGCGTCGCCGAACCCGGTTTGGCATCGATGGCACCCGGCAGCGGAGTGATCAGGATGCCGCCGGTTTCGGTCTGCCACCAGGTGTCGACGATCGGGCAGCGCGCGTCGCCGACCACGCGGTAGTACCACTCCCATGCTTCCGGATTGATCGGTTCGCCGACCGAGCCGAGCAGACGCAGCGACGCGCGCGAGGTCTTCTTCACCGGCGCTTCGCCTTCGCGCATCAGCGCGCGGATCGCGGTCGGCGCGGTATAGAACAAGCTGACCTGATGCTTGTCGATCACCTGCCAGAAGCGGCTGAAATCCGGGTAGTTCGGCACGCCGTCGAACATCAGCGTGGTGGCGCCATTCGCCAGCGGACCGTAGACCACGTAACTGTGCCCGGTGACCCAGCCCACGTCGGCGGTGCACCAGTAGACATCGTCCGCGCGCAGGTCGAACACCTGCTCGTGGGTGTAGCTGGTGTAGACCAGATAGCCGGCCGAGGTGTGCAGCACGCCCTTCGGCTTGCCGGTGGAGCCGGAAGTGTAGAGGATGAACAGCGGATGCTCCGCCTCGACGGCTTCGGCCGGGCAATCGGCCGTCTGGCCGTCCATCAGGTTGTGCCAGTAACGATCGCGCGGCGACTGCATCGGCACCGCGGCGCCGGTACGCCGCACCACGATCACCGTCTCCACGCTGTTGGTGCCGGGGCGCTCCAGCGCGGCATCCACGTTCGCCTTCAGCGCGATGCGCTTGCCGCCGCGCGTGCCTTCGTCGGCGGTCACCACCAGCCTGGCGGTGGAGTCGGCGATGCGGCCGGCCAGCGAGTCGGGCGAGAAGCCGCCGAACACCACCGAATGCACCGCACCGATACGCGCACAGGCCAGCATCGCCACCGCCGCTTCGGGAATCATCGGCAGGTAGATCGCCACGCGATCACCCTTGGCCACGCCGAGGTGCTTCAGTGTATTGGCGAACTTGCACACTTCCGCATGCAGCTCACGATAGGTGATGCTGCGCGAGTCGTCCGGATCGTCGCCTTCGTAGATGATCGCCACCTTGTCTCCGCGCTCGGCCAGATGGCGGTCGAGGCAGTTGGCAGACACATTGAGCTGGCCATCTTCGTACCAGCGGATATGCAGATCCTTCGGGTCGAACGAGACATCCTTGATCTTCGTCGGTGGCCGGATCCAGTCCAGTCGCTGTCCGATGCGAGCCCAGAAACCCTCCGCATCGCTGATCGATTCGGCATACAGGCGCTTGTAGTCATCCTGGCGAACGCGTGCTTCGGCAGCAAACGCGGGATTGACCGGATAAA
Source organism: Rhodanobacter sp. (assembly GCA_036724165.1). GTDB lineage: Bacteria > Pseudomonadota > Gammaproteobacteria > Xanthomonadales > Rhodanobacteraceae > Rhodanobacter. The sequence continues at coordinate 5,378 of DAIMGD010000059.1, read as the reverse complement.
GCTTGGACATGGCGGGCCTCGTGCTGGATCGACATGGGAGATGGCGATGATCGAAGCCCGAGTGTAGCCCGATCACCGCAACGGCGGCGACGCTGCACGAGGCCGGCTACGACGCGTCAGTGAGTTCACCGTACGCGAAGTGGCTGCTTCCGCCGGCAGTCCTTCCAAGACGTCCAGATGCCAAAAAAAACGCAGCGGCAAGTGCCGCTGCGTTTTGCGTGAGCGATGGTGTACGACGGTCTAGGCGCGTTTGATCAAGCCGATGATCACCAGCAGCACAATCGCGCCAATCATCGCGTAAATGATTTCGGTGACGATCGGGCTGCCCAGACTGAAGCTGACGCCGAGCATCGGCAACAACCAGCCGGCCAGAAACGCGCCGATGATGCCGACCACGATATTGCCAAGCAGGCCGAAGCCGAAGCCGCGCACGATCAGGCCGGCAAGCCAGCCGGCAACCGCGCCTATGAGCAGAAAAATGATCAAGCCGGTAGCAGTCATCACGAACTCCTGGTCAGACGAGGCGAAGAAGAACGACGCGATGCCCCGAAATCGCGCCGGACAAGAATCAGTGTTCGGGTGTGGAGCGGTTGTGATCGAGCAGATCCTTGCCCTCGCGCAGCCGCCGCAAATCGTATTCGGACAGGCTTTGCTCACGCGCGTTGCCGCTAATCCGTGCCTGCGCGAATGCCAGCGTGGTGGCCAACGTGCCGATGATGGCGATCAGCAGCCAGCAGGCCATGGCGCCGCCGCCGTGACGGGTAAAACACAGCACCAGGGCAAGCAGGGTGAGAATGAGCAGCAGCCAGCGCATGATGGGCCTCGAACGCTCGGAAGCCGCCACCATTGGCGGTTCGCCGGCATCATAGCGCCGTTCCGCCGGGTCTTGCAGGCGTTCCCTTTTTGCGCATGAACGAATGTCGCGCCGGCTGAGACATCGCCGCGGCAAACTGGCGGCATGGACGATTCGTTGCCATCGCCAACCCCCGCCGAACCGCTGCGCAGCGACCGCAGGATCAAGGGTCGTGGCGCCGCTTCCAATCCCGAGGGACGCTTCGAAAGCATCCGCCATCTTGCCGAGGACGACGGCTGGTCACGCGCACTGCTCGACCAGGAAACCCCGCGTCCGCGCACGCAAGTCAGCGAAGAACGTGCGCGCAGCGTGATCAGCCGCAATGACTCGCCGGATATCCACTTTACCCAGGCGATCAATCCCTACCGCGGCTGTGAGCACGGCTGCATCTATTGCTTTGCCCGGCCGTCGCACAGTTATCTCAACCTGTCGCCCGGCCTCGACTTTGAAACAAAGCTGCGCGCGAAAGGCAATTTCGCCGAGGTGCTGCGCGCGGAACTGGGCAGACCCGGTTACGTGGTCAGCCCGATCAACATCGGCAGCAACACCGATCCTTACCAGCCGATCGAGAAGCGCTGGCGGCTTACCCGCGCCGCGCTGGAACTGCTCGCCGAATGCCATCACCCGTGCACCATCGTGAGCAAGAACGCGCTGGTCGAACGCGACCTCGACATCCTGGTGCCGATGGCGCGCGAACGGCTGGTGCAGGTGTTCGTCTCGGTCAACTCGCTGGACAACCAGCTGGCGGCGAAGCTCGAGCCACGCGCCAGCGCGCCGCATCGGCGGATCAAGCTGATCCGCACGCTCGCCGACGCCGGCGTGCCGGTCGGTGTGCTGGTGGCACCGATCATCCCGGCGCTGAACGATCGCGACATGGAAGCGGTGCTGGCGCAGGCGTCCGAGGCCGGCGCACGCTGCGCCGGTTACACCACCTTGCGCCTGCCCTACGAGCTGAAGCAGCTGTTCCGCGAATGGCTGGCGCTGCACGTGCCGCTGCGGGCTGCTCACGTGATGAGCCTGCAGCAGCAGATGCATGGCGGCCGCGACTACGACAGCAATTTCGCCACCCGCATGCGCGGTCAGGGCGTGTTCGCCGATCTGCTGCGGCGCCGCTTCGAGCTGGCCTGTCGCAAGCATGGTTATGCACAATCACGGGAACTCACGCTCGACACCACGCAGTTCCAGCCTCCACGGAAACCGTCGCCACAGGGCGAGTTGTTCTGAACAGGCTGTGCCTGGATGAGCCCGGCGGGGAGTCGGCAGTCACGCGGGTTCGCGGCGCACGATCGCTTCGATGACACGCGCATGCCGCCGTGCTTGCTGGTGCGGAAATACCGAAAAGCTGCGCGGCAAGCGCCGCGCAGCCCGATCATTCAGGGTTTCGGCGCCGGTCCCTTGACGGCGGTGACAAACGCCGCCGGGCGGATGTGCTGCGCATACGCCTGCTGCACGTCGGCGGCGGTGAGTTTCAGGTAGTGCTGGCCGGCGATGCTCATCGCATCCAGCGGGCGACCTTCCACCGACAGGGTCAGCAGCTGATTGCCGATCGCGCCAAAGCTCGATTCGCTCAGCGGGATCTGTCGCAGCAGGATGCCCTTGGCGCGCCTGAGGTCGCCGTCGGATACCGGTTCGAGCTGCATCTGTCGCAGATCCTGCAGCACCAGCGCGCTGGCGGCGGCGACCTTGTCCGGATCACTGCCGAACGACACCTTGTAGGTGCCGCGGTGCTTGTCCAGATCGAAGCCGGTGCTCACGCTGTAGACCAGTCCACGCTGGTCGCGCAGATCGCGGTACAGGCGCGAGGCGTAGAAGCCGCCACCGAGCACTTCATTGCCGAGATTCAGCGCGAAGCGCACCGGATCGTCCCGGGTCACGTCAACGGTCTGTGCCATCTGCACGCTGTCCTGCACCGAGCTGGAGTCCGGCACGTGCAGCTGGCCGGGCTGGTTGGGCGGCACTGCGGCGTAGTCGACCACCGGCTTGGCGCCTGCCGCCTTCCAGCCGCCAAACGACTGCTCCACGACCTGCCTTGCCTGCGCCGGATCGATCTTGCCGACGATGACGATCGTGGTCATGTCCGGACGGAACGTCTGCGCGTAATAACTCCGCACCTTGTCCAGCGTCAGCCCGCTCACGCTTTGCGGGGTGGGGTAACGCAGTTGCGGGTCACTGGCCGGCAACAAGGCCTTGTCCAGGCCCAGCTCGGCAAGGAAGGCCGGCGATTGCAGCTGCCCCGCCATGATGCCGGCCAGATTCTGCTGGACCACCGAGAAGGCCTGTGCCGGCAGCGCCGGATGCAGCTCGTTGTCAGCCAGCAGCGCGATGCCCTCGGCGAAATGTGCGGAAGGCACCGACAGCGTGAAGCTGGCGCCGGCCGATTCCTTCGCGCTGATCGCATCGAGCGCCTGCTGCAACTGCAGCCGGTTCATGCGGGCGCTGCCGTACGGAAACAGGCCGTCGAGCACGTCGGCCACGCCCTCGTCGCCCTTGCCCGCCTGCAGGTCCTGATTCGTCTTGATCCTGCCGAACACCTCCAGCGTGTCGCTGATCGACTCCGGCTGCACGATCAGCTTGATGCCGTTGGACAACGTGTATGACACCGGCTTGAGGGTCGAGCGCGGCACCGCCAGTTTGGCGAACGCCTGTTCGGCCCAGGCCGGCAAGCTCACCGGCTTGTCGGGACTGGAGGCGAAGCTCTCGGCACCACCGAAGCCCTTGCCGGCCACCGGCTTGCCGGAGCTTTGCGGGGTGAGGATCGCGGTCACCGCATGCGCCGGATCGAAGGTGGCCCGGGCCAGCGCATTCACCGCCGCCGGCGTCACCGCCTCGATCGACTGCTTCATCGCGTCCGGCGAATCCAGCCCCTGAAACGCCAGCGCCTGCGACCACGCATTGGCCAGGCCGTCCACCGAGTTCTTCTTGAACTCGAGGCCGGCGATCGCCTTGCGCTTGGCCGCCTCGACCAGCGCAGGGTCGACGCCCTTGGCCGCCGCCTCGGCCACGATCGCCTGCATCTTTGCCAGCACGGGCTGCGGGTTGCCGCCACGCGGGAAGATGCCCACCGCGACGGCGCCGCCGGCGTGTGGCATCCACTCGCCGGAGAAGCCGCCGTACAGCGCGGTGCCGTCCATGCCCATGCCGAACAACCCGGCGCGCTGCGAGCCCATCGCCTCGCTCAGCACCAGCGCGGTGGCGTAATCCCGGTCCTGCATGCCGGGCATGCGGTAGCCGAGATAGACCGAACCGTAGGGACTGTCGGTCGGCAGCCGCACGGTCTTCGCCCGTACCGGCTGGAAATCGAACGTGGGCCGCGCCGGCAGCTGCCGGCGCGGGATGTCGCCGAACTGCGTCTTCACCGTGGCCAGCGCAGCGGCCGGATCGATATCGCCGCTGATCACCAGGATCGCACTGTTCGGCGTGTACCAGTTGTCGTGGAACTGGCGCAGCATGCCGGCGGTGGTCTGGTCGAACGACGCGCGCGTGCCCAGCGGGGTATGCGCGTAAGGCGTGCCGTCGAACAGCTGCGCCAGCAGCTGCGAGTAGAACTTGAAGTCGGGGCTGGACAGGTCGCGCGAGACTTCCTGCTCGATCGCGCCACGCTCCTTCGCCCATTCGGCATCGCTGATGTCCAGTCCGCGCATGCGCAGCGCCTCGGTGTGCAGCGCGACTTCCAGATCCTGCGACGGTGCCACGAAGTAGTACTGGGTCACCGCCTGCGTGGTGTCGGCATTGAACTTGCCGCCCATGTTGGCGGCGATGGCCGCCAGCTGATCCTTGGACAGTCCCGGGCTGCCGCGGAACATCATGTGTTCCAGCGCATGCGCACTGCCCGGAAAACCCGCGGGCACTTCATCGGAGCCGACCAGGTAATTCATCTCGGTGGTCACCACCGGCGCCAGCGCATCGCGCACGATGACCACGCGCAGGCCATTGTCCAGCGTGGCCCGGGTGACATCGCGCTCGCCCGTCTGCGCTGCGGCCGTACCGGCCAGACCCAGTGCAAGCGCAGCAACCAGATACTTCATGGGACTCTTCACGGACGCTTCCTTGGGTAGTGATTCAAGCTGTAGTGATTCAAGACCGTCATGCGGTTTGGATTGCCGGCGACGCGGATGGTTCGCTCACGAAGTATGGCGTTCATCGCATTCCCATGCCGCGCCGGCGTTCCGGCGGGCCTGCGAATTCGGCCAGACCGCATGCGCGCAAACGGGCATCGGGACGATCGCGTGGAAGCCGGCTTCGTGGCGTGCCTTCACGTGCCGGTGATGGCAACGCGTGTCTGCTGAGGCTTGGACGTGGGGTCGAGTGGTTTGGTCCCGCGCGACCCATGATATGACGGAGGCAACGATGTCCTCATTTGCGCTTTATCTGATCGGCATGATTGTGGTGATCGGCGGCCTTGCCTATGCCGCGGTTTTGCTGCATGCGCCCTCGCAATGGATCATCGTCGGCGTGGTGGTGGTGCTGGGCATCGGCATCGTCGGCGCGGTGACGCATACGCGGCGGCGCGATCCGCCGGAGTGAT
>DAIMGD010000058.1:0-11328 GCA_036724165.1 Rhodanobacter sp. | reverse complement strand
TGTTGACGACGGTGTTGACGACCACCGAACCGCTGTTGTCGATCGTGAAGGTATCGTCATGCGAGGAAGTGACCATGATGCCTTGCGAGTCTTGCTGGCTCGACGCGCCGACATAGCCGGCGTTGTCGACCGCCACGGCGATGCCAGGGTTGCCCACGAAGGAAAACGCACCGCCTGTATACGCGCGCAGTCCGATCGCCTGATTGGACGCGGTGGCGGACACGCTGCCGATATTGTCGAGCAGAACACTGCCTGCCCCGGGAACAATCTGATTTCCGGCAGCCGCCGTGATGCCGACCGCGACGAATTCGTCGTTCAGCGTGATGTTGCCGGCGTTGGTGGCTTGCCCGACTCCATATTCGGATCTCGTCCACATGCCATAGCCGACATTGGAATCGATAGTAATCTGTCCGGTGTTGACCAAGATGGCATCGCCGCCGCCAGGGTGGCCTGGACTGCCCACTCGCCCGGCTCTCGCGAACATGCCCTCGGCTTGGTTCCCGGCGTAGAGCTGCCCCGCCACCGGTGCGGAGATGATCGTGATGTCGCCAGCGTTGGTGGCCGAGACGTTGCCGTAGGCGCTGGTTACATCCTCGCCAAACAGTTGGAAGCCGCTGGCACCGGAACCACTGATGGTGATGCTGCCGGCATTGCTCGCCGCCGTTTCGCCAATGAAACCGTAGGCGAAGATGCCGTCTCCGCCGTGCTGCGTATTGACCGCGATGCTGCCCGAGTTGGAGACCGCGATGTCGCCGCCGAAACCGGAAACGACCTGAATGCCGTAGCCAATCGGATTGATATTGCCGCAGTAACAGTTACCAACTTGATCGACCCGGATGCTGCCTGCGTTATCGACGATGGCCGCACCAAAGCCGTAGTCGGCGTGCGAGTTCGGGGATTCGACAACTTCGATGCCAATCGGGTTGAGTCCCCTGGCAATAATCTGGCCGGTCTGCGTATTGGTGACCGATGTCCCGCCATATGAGCCGGCGGCGATGCCGTTGACGTGCCACGCGCCGACGGCATTGACGTAGCCCGAATTGACCACCGTCGTGATGGCGGTCGGCCCGTAGGTACTGGTGGAGGCGTCATATGCACCAGCGTGGTTGACGGCCACGATGCCATCCACGGTGGTCCTGTCGGTGGAAGAATGCCCGAGTCGAACGGCGCTGTAACCGTAGATCGACCCGCTGTTGATGACGGTCACCGCGCCGTTGAACGATTCTGCGGAGATACCCCTCGCATCGTTGTAGTACGCGTTGTCGGCCCTTATGTGGCCGGTATTTTCAACATAGACATCGCCACCGGCGAAGGCCTGGATGCCCGTGGCCTTGCCGTAGATCGCCAGGCCAAGAATACTGCCGTCGTTGTTGACGCTGACCTTGCCGTCGACGGAATGGGCTGACACCCCGATCGCTTCGTAGGATTTAGAAGCCTTGGTCACCGTGCGGATATACCCGTAGGTGCTGTTGGTGACATTGACATCGCCGCTGGTCGCGGTCGCCAACAGGCCCGTCGAGTTGCCGTTGTAGGAGCCGCCGAGCACGTAACCGGCATTGGTGATGCTGCTGCCGGTAGCGGAATCCGCTTCCAGCCCGATGCCATCCCCGTGATAGTTGACCGACTGGATAAAGCCGGCATTGTCGATCGAGGCCTGGCCGTTGACCGAGGTCGCCAGGATGCCGATGGCCGCATACGGGCCGCTGTTCTTGCTGTAGATCGAGCCGGTGTTGGTGACGCTGGCGATGCCATTGTAAGTGTGGGCACTGATGCCTATGGACCCGCCCTGCGACGACGTGGCGTGGACACTGCCGGAATTGTCGATGGAACTGCCAAGTGCCCCCAATGCCGAGATGCCGATCGACTGATCCTGGCCGCCGGTGGCGCTGACCGTGCCGGCATTGCTGACCGTCGCGTAGCCATGGCTCGCGGAAGCAATCAGGCCGACCGCCTGGTAGTTGCCGGAGGTCGCCGAGATGTTGCCGCTGTTGGTGACGCTGGCATCGCCCTGGAAAGCATAGGCAATGACACCGGCCGCGACACCGCTCGCCGAGTAGGCGGTGATCGCGCCCTCGTTGCTGACGACGCTGTCGCCGTAAGCGGAGGCGTACAGGGCGATCGCGTTGCCATCCTGGGCGCTGGCGGTGATCGTGCCGGCGGCCTGGTTGTCGACCGTGACCTTGCCGTAGACGGAGTAGGCATTGACCGCCGTGACGTCGTAGACGCCGGTGCTGTAGGCGTTGACCGGACCGTTGTTGATCACGCTCACATCGCCATACGCATTGACATCCATCGCCTTGGCGCCGGCCGCGGTGACGTTGGTGGTGATGCTGCCCTGATTGTTCACCGTCGCCGAGGTCGAGCCGTAAGCAAACAGGCCGGTGGCGCCCACGGTGGTGATGTCGGCATAACTGGTCACGCCCACGTTGCCGCCCCAGCTGGCGTCGATGCCCATCAAACCGGCCGCCGGGTTCACGCTGGTCGGCACGCTGTGTGCGCTGTCGCCCAACACCAAGGTGAGGTCGGCGACGGGGGTGAAGAAGGCGGGGTCCGGCAAGGTGCTGGTGAAGGCGCCCTCGCAGGTCTCCGTCGCCGGTGTCGTGAAGACGCAACTCTGCGCGACCGCGGCGCCGCTGCCGCCCAGCGCCAGCAGGGTGAACGAGATGGCCAAGGCCGCGCGGATCGCGCGGGTGACCGGTGCGACCGCGAGGGTCGTTGGGTGGCTGGTCTTGTTCAGACGGCCGCTTATGCGTGTGTTCACTATTAACCCCTTCATTAAACCAAACCCCCAAAGTCTTGAGACCTTCGATATCGCCTTCCGGCTAGCGCAGCTGCGCTATGCCGGAAGGTCTCGATGGCTCGATTCGATATCCGTTGGTGACTAGCGCCGACCGACCGTCACCGGGATCGCCTTGCCGATGACGTAGCCCGCGCTGTCGGTCACCGTCTCGGTGACGTTGTAGGTGCCGGCGCCGGAATAAATGTGGCTGGCACTGGGCGCCGTGGACGTTCCGCCATCGCCGAAGTTCCAGGCGCGCGACACGATCGTGCCGGCGCTGTCGGTGGAGGTGTCGGTGAACCTGGCGACCAGTCCGCTGCTGCTCGCGGTGAAGTTGACGACGAGCGGGCTGGGGGTTCCGAGATGCTGGATCGCCTTGTTGAAGATCAGGCTGCCGCGACCACTGGCGAAGTCGTAGCCCACCCTGGCCGACTCACCACCGTTGTTGCCGACGGTGATGTCGTGGAAGTCCCCGCTCGGCAACTGATACAGCAGCGGCGCGGCAAAGCCGATGCCGGTGCCCCTGACCGCGATCACGCGGGCCCAAAAGCCGGCAAAGATCGGCGCCGAGAGACTGGTGCCGCCCCACGTCTGCAGGCCACCGTAGACGACAATGCTCGACCCCGAATTCGGATCGCCGTCGAAGGCGACATCGGGCAAGCCGCGCTTGGTGCCCGGGACGAGCGCGCCCTGCCAGCTCGGCTTCGGTTCAAACGTGCTCGGACTACCACCACCCAGACTCCAGACGGTCTCGCTGTTCCAAGTGGTCGTCGAGGCATCCAGCGTGGTACCACCGACCGAGACCACGAACGGCGAGTCGGCGGGCCAGCTGGGGGTGATACCGCCGTTGCCGCATTCGTCGGCGCCGGAGTCGCCGGTCGAAACCGAAAACGTCTGGCCCTGCGCGACCGCGGCCTGGAAGATCTGATCCGCGGCGGCGGCCGAGCCGTCGGCGACCGCACCCGTCTCGCATTCACCCAGCGAGACGTTGATGATCTTGGCTGCGTTGGCGGTGACCACCGTGTTGAAGTCGGTGACCAGAGCGGGATTCTCGAAGCTCCCCATTTCGTAAAAAATGATCTTGCCGACCTGACCGCCAGCCGCGCCGACGGCATCTTGGCTGTCGAGGTTCCATTCGACGGTGCCGCCCTGGTCCGGGCCGGCCGCGCCGACGATCTGTGTCGTCACCCGCGCCAGATGCTTGTTGTCGGTAAAGGTGTTGAGGTCGGCAATGGTCTGATCAAGCGGGCCCTGGGTGATGATGCCGACCGTCACGCCGGCCGCGGTGGGCACACCGGTACCGCCATAGATCGGCGAGAACTCGGTCGGGTTATGGCCAGCGATGGCAAGCGGGCGGGGGCCCGCGCTGGACTGCGCGCGTTGCGCCAAGATGTGCGGTTTGTAAACATTTTGCAGGCCGATCACCGAGAGCACGCTGTCCTGCAGTGCGGTCGGGATGTAGGCATTGCTGTTGTTCGCGAAGGCCACGCGGCCGTCGTGGGTCTGCACCCGCGCGAACGAGGTCTGGAACGCCGCCTGGGCAGTCGCGGCGGTGCCATCGGCCGACACCAGCATCCGATTGGCCGAGATCGCCACGTTGATATAACCCATCCGGATCAGGTACGCCGCGACCGCTTGGGCCTGCATGGGCGTCGGCGCATGTTGCGCCGAAAACTGTGCCGGCGTCAGCGTCTGGTGCGCGGCGATGAGACTGCTGAGCTGGTCGCCGTTACGCAACTTGAGCGCGACCACGACATGCATGGGCTGCGTGTGCGGCAACACACCCGCGAAGACATCGCCGGCGTGCAGCATGGTAGTGCGCGTCACCGCGGCGCCCAAACCCGCAGGCATATCACCGGCTCGCGCAGACATGATGGTGGCCGCAGCGAGCGCCAGTGAAATCGTCATGGCCAGCGCGGGGGCGGCAGAGTTACGAAGCGTCATTGGTTTCATTTGATCCACACTGGGTTGGTGGTGTCCGGAAGCAAGAAAGGTTCTGTCGAGGAAATCGCGCGTCAGATGCATTGCTGTCTCGAAACTTGAGCAGCCATGACATCGCGACACTTCAAGCCATCGCCTACTCTCGATTTGCCGCGGGCCTTGACAACTAACCTCCCCCGCGCTCAGTCAATGATCGGGCGGTTTGCGGGGACTCGAAACCGTAAAAGAGGTAGGCGCGTCCCACTCGAAAGAGTAGTTTCGAGCTTCGACCCATCGCTGTAGCCTGTGATGGAGTCCATCACGTCCGCGAGCCCCTCAATCCGAGGTGCATCGCCGTTGCCTCCTTTCAGTCTGCTTTGTCGAACTCCCGCAGATTGAGCGGGAGTTGGCGTGTTGTCATGTTGTGAAGGAAACCATGTGAGGGTTCCCGTGCGTACCGGTGCAGGACTGAATATGGACGGGCTATCAAAGCGCTTGGCGCCACTCGCGCTCGGACTGCTTTGCCTGATGCTTCCGTTGCAGCCGGCACGAGCGCTCGATCCGGCCAAGACGATCAGCCAATACGTGCACTCGACGTGGCGCGTCGAGGATGGCCTTCCCCAGAATGGCATCACGAAAATTCTGGAAACTAGGGACGGCTACTTGTGGGTAGGCACACAAGCGGGCCTCGCCCGGTTTGACGGCGTCAGCTTTACGACCTTTGATCACACGAATACCCCATCACTTCACCGCGACTACATTTCAGATCTTGTGGAAGACAGCCAGGGCACGCTGTGGATCGCCACCACCAGTGGTGGTGTCGTGTCATTTCACGACGGGCTCTTCTCCCATTTGGACGCCGTCGAACCCCGTGGCGGATCGGTGCTTGCCGCCGCCCCGGATGGCAGCCTGTGGATAGGCGGCTATGGCGGCTTGATGCACTTCAAAAACGGTGTGTTGGTCAAGGCTTACACAACCGCCGACGGGTTGGCGGGTGATCCGGTCAGGAGCCTTGTTGTCGATAGAGACCGGGCCGTGTGGATCGGCTCCTCAGGTGGACTGAACCGCCTGGCCAACGGCAAGCTGCAGACCTATTCCGTCCGGGATGGCCTGCCAAACAAGGACGTGGCCGCACTACGCCTCGTTGCCGACGGCACGTTGCTGGTGAAGACACAGAACTCGGAATTCGTACGTTTCGCCGATGGCCGCTTCGTGCCCTGGCATATCCAGGGCGTTGCCGGCAGCAATATTCGTGACGTGATCCTGGACCGCGATGGAAATTTCTGGCTGGCCAGCGGCACCGAAGGACTGCTTAGATTCAAGGGAAAGCAACTCAGCCAATTCACGACGAAGGATGGACTCGGAAGCGATGCAGTGGCGCATGTGTACGAAGATCGCGATGGCAACCTTTGGGTGGGCACATTAGGAGGCGGCCTGGAGCGTTTCCGAGACGGAAGTTTTACGACGTTCGCGAAAGCGGAAGGCATTTCCGACAATGAGGCCTATTCGGTAATCGAGGACAGCAAGGGCGATATTTGGACGACAGCTCCGGACGGCCTCCATCAGCTACATGGAGGCGAAATGCGCGTCTACAAAACCGTAGACAAGATGCTCGACCCATGGTCGTTATGGATAGATCATGCAACGAATCTTCTGGTAGGCACGTCCAAGGGAATGCTGCAGATGATTCATGGCTCGCTGGTGCCCGCCCCTACAGGCTGCGCTGGCATGCCGACCTATCTGATGAGCGGCATCATCGAAGACAGCGCACATCAATTGTGGGTGACAACCCTTGGCGGCGGCCTGGTGCGCTGTGTCAATGGCAAGGTCGCCGGTCTCTATACCGCGTCGACCGGACTGCTCAGCAATGCCCTGTATGCCCTCGCGCAAGGTCCGGATGGCACCATCTGGACCGGTGGTGACAATGGCCTGAACAGCATCAAGGACAGCCACATCACGAGCTATCCAAGGTTGAATGGCGTATCCAACGTCTGGGTGGTCTCGCTGTATTTCGACAGCAAAGGCATTCTCTGGATCGGCACTTTCGGGCAGGGATTGTTTCGACTGGAAGACGGTCGCTTCACGCAGTACACCACCCACCAAGGGCTACAGAGCGATACGCTCTACAGCATCGTGGAAGACGCCGCCAATAACCTGTGGATAGGATCGGACAAAGGCATTTCGCGGATCACCCGCGAGGATCTGGATGCCGTTGCCGCAGGTTCGCGTGGAACCATTACGCCCACGGTGTTCGGCAAGGCCGATGGCATGAAGAGCAGCGACGTCAGTGGCGGCACGCAACCCAACGCCTGGCGTGCACATGACGGGCGACTCTGGTTTCCCACCGGCCGTGGCGTCGTCGTCGTCGATCCGGCGCGACTGAAGCTCAACGATCGCGCACCGCCGTCGCGCATCGAGCAGATGGTCGCCGACGAGACGCCCATTGACCTCGCCAATGCCGTACGGTTGCAGCCGGGAACGCGCCGTCTGGAAATTCGCTACACGGCGCCGAACCTTTCATCGCCGGAGCGCACGCAGTTCCGCTATCGGCTGGACGGCTTCGACGAGCAATGGATTCCGGGAGGAACCCAGCGCATTGCGCACTACACCAACCTGCCGCCAGGGCATTACACGTTTCATGTGAACGCCAGGGTCGCGAGCGGGCAATGGAGTGCGCAGGAAGGCGTACTCGCGTTCGAGCTGCGCCCGCAGTTCTACCAGACTGCATGGTTTCGGCTGCTGTGCGGGCTGGCGATCATCGCCGTGTTGTGGGGCGCCTATCGACTGCGCGTCAGCTTGCTGCATGCGCGCGCCGCGGTGCTGGAGGAACGCCAGCGCATCGCCCGCGAAATCCACGACAGCCTGGCGCAAAGCCTGAGCGGCATACTGTTTCAGACCGAGGCCGCGCTGATCAGCATGACGCGCGCGCCGACCATGACCGCGACCCATTTGATATCGGCGCGCGAGCTTGCCAAGAGCAGCCTGGATGATGCGCGCTACTCGGTATGGAACCTGAGTCCGCCGGTGCTCGATCAGAAGAACCTGTCCGAATCGCTCTCGTCGATGGCCCGACAGCTCGCCCATGGACGCGTGGAGGAGCTGGACATCCAGTCGACCGGGACGGCGTGGGACATGCAGCCCGAAGCAAAGCACCACGTGGTGATGATTGCGCAGGAGGCGATATCCAATGCCATCCAGCACGGTGAAGCACGCACGATCTCGATCAACCTGACGTTCGACGATGACGCCTTGAGCCTCGCCGTGTCCGATGACGGCGGAGGCTTCTCCCAGCTGGTAGAGGTGCCCATGCCGGCACGCGGTTATGGGTTGAGGAACATGCGCCACCGTGCAAACTGCCTGGGCGCCAGGCTTGCCGTGACGAGTCAGATCGGCAGTGGCACGCGAGTGATGCTCTTCGTCCCCCGCCTGGGCAAGGTAGCGAATTTATGGCACCGGTTGCGCGGCAATCCGACTTCGAGAATTGACACATGAATGTGCAACCTGAAATCAAGGTATTGGTGGTTGACGATCACCCGGTGGTACGCGCCGGACTTTGCGCGATCGTTGGTTACCAGGAGGATCTGGAGCTGGTCGGCGAGGCCGCAAACGCGGCCGAAGCCATTGCGTTGTTTACGCTGCGCGAGCCGGATATCACCCTGGTGGACTTGTCGCTGCCGGATATGAACGGCATCGAATTGATTTCGCTCCTGCGCACCAAATCGTCCGCCGCGCAGTTCATCGTGCTGACCGCGAATGCCGGCGGCAGCGAGATTGGCAAGGCGCTGCACGCGGGTGCGCATGCCTACCTGTTCAAGAATGCACCCTCGGATGAGCTTCTGAGCGCGATTCGCACGGTGTTCCGCGGCGGTCGCTACATGTCGCCCGCGGTGGGACGCATGGCTGACGAAATTTCCAGTCATCCCGATCTGACCACGCGCGAACTGGAAGTACTGCAGTGGCTGGCTCGCGGACACAGCAATCTTCAGATCGCCAAGGAAATGGGGGTCACGGAAGACACGGTGAAGTTCCACGTCGGCAACGTCCTGGGCAAGCTGGGCGTTCCCTCCAGAAGCAAGGCGGTGGCGCTGAGCCACAAGCTTGGCCTGGTGCAGTCACAGCAGCGGTAATTGCGCCGGGCGGAAGTACCTGCTCCCCCTTTAGGGGTTGATCCTCGTTGCTTGCGCGCTCAGAAAAAGCTGAATCCTAGGCAGGCCGCGTAGCTGGCGATTGGCTCACCCCAGCACTGCAGTCAAGCGGACTTTGGGCGAGGTGATGAAGTTGGTCTGTGCCTTGCGGCGCTTGCCGACACGCACCATGGGCATGAAATCGGCACATACTTTCTCATTGTGCCCATTCCCCATCGGAGCAACCTCATGCAGACCCGCAAACTCGGCCGCGACGGCCCGGAGGTTTCCGCGCTCGGCCTCGGCTGCATGGGCATGAGTGCGTTCTACGGCCGGCGCGACGATGCCGAATCGATCGCCACCATCCAGCGCGCGCTCGATCGCGGCATCAACCTGCTCGACACCGCCGACATGTATGGCCCGCACATCAACGAAGAGCTGCTCGGCAAGGCGATCAGGGGGCGCCGCGAGCAGGCCTTCATCGCGACCAAGTTCGGCATCGTGCGCAATCCCGATGATCCGCAGGCGCGCGCCGTCAACGGTCGCCCGGAGTATGTGCGCGCGTGCTGCGACGCCAGCCTGCAGCGGCTCGGCATCGACACCATCAACCTGTACTACCAGCACCGCGTCGACCCGGACGTGCCGATCGAGGAGACCATCGGCGCGATGGCCGGGCTGGTCGCCGCCGGCAAGGTGCGCCATCTCGGCCTGAGCGAAGCGTCCGGCGCCACGCTGGAACGCGCCTGCACGGTGCATCCGATCGCCGCCTTGCAAAGCGAGTTCTCGCTGTGGACGCGCGACCCGCAGAGCAACGGCATGCTCGCCGCCTGCCGCAGGCTCGGCGTCAGCCTGGTCGCCTACTCGCCGCTCGGCCGCGGCTTCCTCACCGGCGCGATCCGCACGCCGGAGGATTTCGACGCCGACGACTACCGCCGCAGCAGCCCGCGCTTCATCGGCGACAACTTCACCCGCAACCTGCAACTGGTCGGCCAGGTGCAGGCGCTGGCCGCCGACAAGGGCTGTTCGCCGGCGCAGCTGGCGCTGGCCTGGGTGCTGGCACAGGGCCAGGACGTGCTGGCGATCCCCGGCACCAAGCGGCGCACGCGGCTGGACGAGAACCTCGGCGCGCTCGATGTGCAGCTCGACGCCACCGAACTGGCCGCGATCGATGCGCTGTTTCCGCCCGATGCGGTGGCCGGCGAGCGCTATGCCGGCGCGATGATGCGCATGGTCAATCGGTAAGGTTCCGCGCCGCCCCTTCACACCGGCGGCGGCGCCGGACCCGCTAAACTTCACGGCATGAGCACTCCCGAACATTCCCCGCTCGGCCAGGACACCGCCTACGCGGACCGCTATGACCCGCGCCTGCTGTTCGCCATCCCGCGGGCCGACAAGCGCGCGGAAATCGGCGTGGCCGAGACGCTGCCGTTCCACGGCGTAGACATCTGGAACGCCTACGAGCTGTCGTGGCTGGACCTGCGCGGCAAGCCGATGCTGGCGCTGGCCGAGTTCCATGTGCCGGCGGCTTCGCCGAACATCATCGAGTCGAAGTCGTTCAAGCTTTACCTGAACGGTTTCGCGCAGGAGCGCATCGCCGATGTCGCCACCCTGAGCACCACGCTGATGCACGACCTGTCCGCTGCCGCCGGGGCGGTGGTCAGCGTGACGTTGCGCGAAGCGACCGCCGCGGCATTTGCCGTCACCGATCTGGACGGCTGTCTGCTCGACAGCCACGAGATCGACATCGACCATTACGGCCCGCCGGAAGCCGACTTCCTGCAAGCCGATGCCACCGCCACACCGGTCGCGGAAACCCTGGTCTCGCACCTGCTGCGTTCAAACTGCCCGGTCACCGGCCAGCCGGACTGGGGCAGCGTGCAGATCGCCTACCGCGGCGCACCGATCGAGCATGCCGGCCTGCTGCGTTACCTGATCTCGTTCCGCACCCACAATGAATTCCACGAGCAATGCGTGGAACGGATCTTCGTCGACCTGATGCAGCGCTGCGCTCCGCAGCAACTCAGCGTGTACGCGCGCTACACCCGCCGTGGCGGCCTGGACATCAATCCGTTTCGCAGCAGCACGCCGGCCACGCCGGACAACCCGCGCACCGTGCGCCAGTGAGTGCTGTCGCCATGCCGCCCTCTTCAGCCGATGCGGCCGCATGCCCACACCACGCAGCCCACTCGATTGAAAGTTCAGCCGCCGCATCCTTGCGGTAACCGGCGCTTCATCTCGACGACACTAGCCTCGATGGCCTGACCCAGGTGTACCGACCACGCTGCGGCGGCCACCACGAACCGGCGTCCATTCATGTCATCGCCTCGAGGACTACCGATGAAATGCCTCCCCTGCTCCGCCGTACTTTGCGCTGCCGCGTTTGCCGGCCTGTTGCTGCTGAGCGGGTGCGGCAAAAAGTCACCGGCCGGCAGCGCCGCCATTCCGGCAAACACGGCCACGGCCGCAGCGACGGCCAGACGTACGCTGACTGCAGCAGCCCCGACC
>DAIMGD010000057.1:0-11449 GCA_036724165.1 Rhodanobacter sp. | reverse complement strand
ACTCCGTACCCACGTTGATAGTCGGCGCGTCCAGCGGAATACCCGTCCCCGCCGTCGCGACGGAGCCGCTCATGGGAACCAGCTGATTGATGAGGAAGCTGGTGTTGGAGTAATGCTTGGCCAGCATGGCGCTGAAGTTGTAAGGACCCGCGCTGCCATAGAGCAGCAGCCACTTGAGGCCTTGCGGCGCCGCGCGGTACATGGCGCTGAAAGGCAGCGTGATGTAATCGAGCGGGCCGGACCGCAGCATGCCGAGGATCGAGAAAATGCTGCAGCCCGCGAGAGCCAGCAAGCCGACGCTTTTCCACGGCAGAGGCCGGGCGTCGTCGCGTCGCAGCACGATGAGGAGTGCGAACGAAAATACCGTGGCGAAGAGCCGGTTGCGGTCAATCACCAGCACCGGAAACAGAAAGCCAACGACCATCAGCGTGGTGCGCAGCCATCGGCTCCTGGCGCAGAGCAACCCGATCGGGGGAAGCACCCAGCACATGTCGGAAATGTGCCGGATATGTTCGCGACCACCCTCCATCGACGCATACGACGACGGCTTGTCGAGCAGCGGAATCGGAAACAGCAGGAGGTCAAGCAGGCAGAAAAGAACGATCACGCCCGCGAAAGCCAGCGCGACCAATCCATCGCGCGTGCCCGCATAGTTGCGCGAGCGAAATCGCGCAGCCTCCGGGATCCTGAGACCGGCCTGCACATCGAATAGCATGATGGTCGAAGCGGTCACCGCCAACAGGAGCAGGCCTGCCAGGTAGTCAACCGGCAGATCGTAAGTGAGCCAGGTAAGCCCGCAGGCCAGCAGGATCGGAAGTGCAAGCCAGGTCGAGGGAATACGCAGCAACTGCTTCATGGCGCCTCCACATCATGGTGTGTGGATGCCGGTCGGGCCTTTGACACGACGAGCAGGCACAGATAAGCCACCATGTGAAGCACCAGCGGGCACAGCCGCCGCTGCAGGAACGATATCTTGGTCCCGATATAGTGCGACTGAGCCCTGAGCAAGGTTCTGTAGGGCTCGTCGAACAGGCAGGCCCGGCGCATCGCAACCTGCCTCGATTCGGCAAGATTGATGACCCGGGTCGCTGTGTGCCGCGTCTTGCTCAGATTTTTGCCGTGAATGCGGTACGCGCAGACGCTGACGTCAATGAAACCCAGCGCATCCCGAGCCGCCAGCCGAAGAAACAGGTCCCAGTCTTCGATGCGCAGGCCTTCGCTCCAGCGGTCGACGGTGTCGAGTGAGCTCCTTCTCATCAAGGCGACCGGCCCGCCGATCGCCCACTGGCTGATGACGGCACGTCGTATGCCGTCATCGGATCGATACAGACTTTTGTTGGCACCATGAAGATCACGCATGCCGCTGTCATGCATTTTGTTCCCGTCCTGATCGACGACGACCGAATCACCGATCACCGCCCCTTTGCCAGGATGCGCCAGCAGGTAGCTGACCTGGGCATCAAGGCCTCCGGGCAACAAATAGTCATCGCTCGCGCCCGGCCGGAGAAATTCTCCGTTCGCACGCGCCACCAATTCGTTCAAGGTCGCAGTGATGCCCTTGTTATCCCGACGCACGTACTCGATCGGGAGCTCCATGCAATGCGTCGCCACCCAATCGGAAATCCTGTCGCCGGTTTTGTCGGTCGACCCGTCATCGATGATGATGAGCTCCTTGGCTGGATACGGATCTTCCAGCACGCTGTCCAGGCAGCGCTGCACGAAGCGCTCGTGGTTGAATGCCGGTATGAGTACGGAGACCAGCGGCATCGCCGCCGAGCTTTTCGATACGACGCCGGCCATCGTCACAGCCCCCCCAGGTAACGTCGTACGACGAACACGTTGAACGCGAAGTAGAAGAAATAGTTGATCGTGAAGGCGTACATCGCGCCGACGAGGCCGAAGTGCGCGGTAAGCACATAGACCAGCACCAGATAGCTGGCCGCAAACACGCACTCGGATATCACGAACAGGCGCGTCATGGCCTTGGCCAGCATGACGTAGGAAAGAATGAAGGAGGCGATCTTGACGACATCGCCCACCAGCTGTGGTCCGTACAAGGCATTGGCGGAGGTGAAATCGGCACTGAACAGCAGGCGTGTCACCCAGCCTCTCGATGCATAGACCACGGCCGCCAGCACGACGACAGCGGGCAACAGATAGCGGTAGGCATTGCGCAGTTCGAGCATCAGCGATGCGCGCTCGTGCGTCGACGCCAGCTTGGGCAGGTAGTAGATATTGATCGCCGTGGTGAGGAACAGCAGATAGGCGTCCGACACCTTGCTCACGGCCTGCCAGTAGCCGACCTGCTCCCAGCCGAACTGGACCGCGAGGTGATCGCGAACTGCGATATTGATCAACGGAGGCAGCAAGGCGGAGCTGAGCGTCATCACCGAAAAGGCCGCGAGCCGCAGGGTCATTTCGCGATCGAAATGCATCCGCAGCATGCTGCGCTGGAAGTAGGGGCTACGCCACCAGGCCGGAAAGCCGACGGCAAGGCACAACAGCTGGCCCAGCACGAGTGCCAGCAACGCACCGTAAAGATGCAGCCAGCGCGACAGCCAGAGCACCAGCACGATGCTGAGAGCCGATCCCAGTACCTGGACAAAGGCGAGCCGGCGCACGTCCATGAAGCCGTTGATCACGGCAAGGATGTAGTTGACCAGCGCAATGCCGAGCTGGGCCACGGCGAGCACGCGGATCAGGCTTTCATAACCCGGGTCGCCCAGAAGCCACAGTGCGATCTGCCGACTGAACAGCAGCGCGGCGCCTCCCATCAGGCAGGATGCGCAGAGCGCATACCAGAGCGCCGCGGCAAGCAGACGCGACAATTTTCGTGTGTCGTGGCGGTATTCGGCAACGTACTTGACGATGCCGGCGCTGATGCCGCCACCCGCCAGCACGGCCAGCAACGACATCAGGCTCATGAACTGGCCCAGCTTGCCCACCCCCGCGGGCCCGGCGAACGATGCCACCAGCTTGATCACGACCAGACCCGCAAGCAACCGCGCCGCGGTAGCGATGGTGGTGTAGAAGCCGGTGCGGACGATGTTCATGCGGGGCACTCGAACGCCTGGCAGGCTGCGATCACGCGGTCCACCTCGGCGTCACCCAAGGCAGGTCCCATCGGCAGGCTCAGCACCTCATCGTGCAATCGCTCCGTCAGCGGCAGATGGGCATTGCGCAAGGCGGCATAGGCCGGTTGCCGGTGCGGTGGCACCGGGTAGTGCACCTGGCTCTGAATGCCATGCGCCTGCAAATGCCGTTGCAAGGCATCGCGGCGAACGCAGCGAACCACGAACAGATGCCAGACGTGCTGTTGCTCGCGTGCCACATCCGGCAACTGGATCTGCGGATGACGGATGCCATCACGATAGCGCCGCGCCACGCGACGGCGCCATGCGATGTCCTCGTCCAGATATTTCAGTTTCACCCGCAACATGGCGGCCTGGATCTCGTCGAGTCGTGAATTGAGGCCCTGGAAGAGATGGTGGTACTTCACGGCAGAACCGTAATTGCGCAGGGCCGCGATGCGCTCCGCCAGCATGGCGTCGTCGGTCACCACCGCGCCGCCGTCGCCCAGCGCCCCAAGGTTCTTGGTCGGGAAAAAACTGAAGGCCGCCGCGTCGCCGAACGCGCCGGCCTTGCATCCAGCGCTGATCGCTCCATGCGCCTGTGCCGCATCTTCGATGAGCAGCAATTTGTGCCGCCGGGCCAGCGCGGCCAAGGCAGGCATGTCTGCCAACTGGCCATACAGATGTACCACCATGATCGCGCGCGTGCGCGGCCCGATCGCCGCCTCCACGCGCGCAGGATCCATGTTGAAAGTCGCTGGATCGGGTTCCACCGGAACCGGCACCAGCCGGTTCTCGGTAATCGCGAGAAAGCTGGCAATGAAGGTATTGCCCGGCACGATCACCTCGTCGCCTTCCTCGATGGCGCCGAGTTCCTTGTAGCCGCGCAGAATCAACGACAGCGCATCCAGCCCATTGCCGACGCCAACGGCATGAGCTGCGCCGCAATACGCAGCGAACTCGCGCTCGAAGGCCACGAGTTCTTCGCCAAGCACATACCAGCCCGAATCGATCACCCGCGCGGCCGCCGCCTTCAGCTCATCGGCATACCGCGCATTGACTTCCTTGAGGCTGAGGAACGGGACGTCCATCAGGGCGGTCTCCATCAGAGCGGCCACTCGTAAAAATCGTGCACGATGGCACGCGCGCCGAAATATTCCTTTTGCGCGATCAGGCCGCTGTTGAGTACTGACCCTTCGTGTTCGGTCGAAATGCCGAAGCTGAAATGGCGCCATTTCGCATACGTGTTTTCGATCAGCTCGGCCAGCAGAAAGCTGAGCGCATCCAGCCGCCGCCCCTCCTCCGACACAGCCATGTACTGGCTGTGTACGACCTTGCCGAAATCGTAGACGAGGACGCCTGCCAGCAAGCCGTCCTCGCCGTGCGCCTCGTGCAGCACGATGTGCTGCGGGAAACGCGCCTGCAGCAAGCGCAACTCCGCCAGGCTGTGAGTCGGCACGGCGTCGTGTTTGCGCAGCACATCGGAGAGCAAAGCGTGAAAAGCTTCCGGATCGACGCCAGACTGCACGCGGACGCCTGCCTTCCTCGCCTTGTCGATCGCGTGCCGGCGCCCTGGCGTGAAGTGAAACGCTTCCTGCAGCGGAATGACCGAGGAAAGATCGCGGCGCTTCAGCTGCGCTCCCAGTCGATGCAAGGCATACAGATCCTCTTCGGCGGGATAGGCATGAAAAACGTGCGGCACCGCCTTGTAGATGAGGCGTTCCATACCCAGCGCGCGATAGTGGCTGCCGATCTGTTCAAACACGGCAAGCGTCGATTCGGCACGCAGGGCATCGCTCGTTATGAGCCCGGCATAGGTAAGGCCGCCGTGGCTTGTCACCGCGCGACCCTGGATATTCGCGGGAAAAACCGCCGCGACCTCGCCGTGGCGCTCGACCATCAGCGACTGATCGACGAAGCGGTCGGCGTGGTAATCCATGTAGCCGCGCCGGTGCAGCAGGTTGCCGTTGCGGGAACGCTCGATCAGCGCATCCCAGGCGCTCGAATCAGCCGGGACATAGGGCCTAACCGTGAACATTCGCATTACCGTCAAATCGGGCAGTGTCGGCCTCGGCCACACCGAATCCATCCACCCCCATGTCGTTGCCGTTGTAGAACATCAGCAGCTTGTCACGCTGGCGGATCAGCGTGGGATAGCAAATGACCCGTGAATCCCAGCCGCTGGCGGACAGCGTCATGCCGAGCGCTTCGTCGTGGCGCTCCCAACCGATGCCGTCATCGCTGCAGGCCAGACCGGGAAAGTATTCGCCGGTGAGATTGCCTCGCGTGAAATACATGAGGTACTTGCCGTCGAGCCGATATACGCGCGGCCTGCCGATGCGATACTCGCTGCCGCGGGGCAGCAGACAGACATGATCCCTGCGTGGTATCGCACCGAGATCGTCCGTCTCCACATAGCGGATGTGGTAGCGCGGAAACGGCTGGCCGCCGATGGTTTCCCAGTCGTCGCCGGCGGCATACCAGATCCGCCAGCGGCCGTTTTCATGGATGACCGAATGCACCGCGCCGATGGTGCTGCGGCCGGGCGCGCGATCCAGGATCGGCGTTTCCTGCACGCGCTGGAAATGATCGCCGCCATCGGTGGAAACGGCCAGGCCGGTGAACGCGAGGAACTTGGCCTTGGCCACGCGCTGGAAGCCCACATAAAACATGTGCAGGCCGCCCGGCGCATCGACGACGTCGCCGAGGATCACGCCATGGTCGTCGAAGCAGCCGCCCCGCCCGATGTCGAGCACCGGCTCGGCGCTGACGCGCACGATGCTCGCCGGATCGTCGGCCAGCACGTCGACGTAGCCGATGCGGCTGACGCCATCGGCATCGCGAAATCCCGCATAGACGCGGATGAGCTCATCGTCGATGCGATACGGGGTCGGCGTGAGCGCGGAATGACGCATCCAGCCGCCCACGCCATGCCGTGCGGTTTCGAATACCAGCCCTTTCTTGCTCCATTCGAACATGCGCTCTTCAAAGCCTCGCTTCGAGGCTGGACCTGTCAGGCACTGCATGGGCCGGCGAGCCGACGTAGATCCGGCCCGGCTCCGTATCGCGCGTGACCAGCGCACCAGCGCCGATCAGATTGTCGGGCGCAACTTTCACGTGATCGTTGAAGGTGGCGTTCACCCCGATGAAGCTGTTCTCGCCGATCTCGCAATAACCTGAAATGACCGCATGCGAGGCGACGAACACGTTGTCGTGCACGACCGTGCGATGCCCCACGTGATTGCCGCTCCACAGAATGCAATTGTTGCCGATGCGCACGAACGGCTGGATGACGTTGCCTTCGAAGATGAAGCAGTTCTCGCCCAGCTCGGCATTGCGCCACACGAAGGCGCGCGTGCTGACATACGTGGCAAACCGGTAGCCCCTGCGTTTGGCATCCTGGTAAAAGCGCATGCGCAGGCGGTTGAGCTGGCTGGCCGGGATAGCGACAAACACCTCGACATCCGTCGGCGGGTAGTGCGCTTCCAATGTCTCGTATGCCACCACGGGACGATCTGCCAGCGTCGACTGCGCGAGATATTCGCGCTCGACACTGAAGGCCACCACGTCATAGTCACTATCGTGTTCGAAGTATTCGCAGGCGATCTGCGCGAACTCACCCGCTCCGATCAGGACTAGCGGCCTTGACATGCTGCCATGTCCTCCAGGTACATGGCGCCGCCAACCTCGCGCAGGAAATCGTCGTAGTCGGTGATGTAATCGCTCTGGTCATACAACTGGTCGGCCAGCACCATCAGCACGCAATCCTCGCTGAAGTTGTACAGCTCGCGCCAGACCATGCGACCGAGCATCAGGCCCTGCGAGGGATCGTCAAGCACGACCTCGACCGGTCCGCTGCCGTCGTCCAGCATAAAGGTGACAGAGCCACGCACCGCCACCGCCAGTTGATGCAGATGGCGGTGTGCGTGCCTACCCCGATGCACGTCGTTCTGCGTGGCGAATATGTAATACACGCGCCGGATCACGAAGGGTACGTTCCGATCCCCCTCCAATGCGATGAGCATGCCACCGCTGTCACCATGCTTCTGCAACTGGATTCGTTCAATTTCCATGCGTTGGACCCGGCTGTAGATTCTTGGAATACGACCCACCTGTTTGAGTGCCGCCTCGGCGTGGAAAGGTTGCGTCCGGATCGGGAATCCTCAAAGCGCCGGCTTCGCCTTGGATGACAGGCCGCGCCGCTTCCGCCGGAGTTGGGCGCGATCGCGATCGCCATGCCATTAGCATGGCGCCGGATTGAGAATGACGCTGCTGACACTTGGCGCCTGATGCCCGCGCATTGCCGGGACATTCCGCGCCGCCGTCCGCACTTGCAGAGCCGCCGACTTTGCGCCTGGGGCATGACAGTTACGCCCTCGCGACGCAGGCCCATCAGGAAGCGGGCTCCCGAGCCCGTTCATCACTGGATGCAACCTTTCATGGCTCAACTGGCACCCAGTTTTACAAAGGCTCTGTACAGCATCGCGCGCATGAGCCTCGCTTTAGGCATGAAGCAGGCCATGGGGGATACATGGGGATCGGTTGGATGACGGCAACGCGCAAAAGTAGCTTGGGCAGGAAGAGGGCTCGTCGAACGACAGGTGTGATAGCACTGTCGCTGATGGCGCTGCTGACCGTGATGACCGCTCTTGGCGGCGTGTTGCTGTGGTCATCCGGTGCGCAAGCACAGCAAAGTGACAGCGCGAACGCCAGCCAGGTCCCCGCCCACCAGCCGTCCAATCGCCTTAGCGAGAGCGATATCGCACGTATGCTGCCCTCCACCGACATGGGTGCGAGCGCATCGGCACATGGCGACATGCACGCGCGTGCGTTCGACGACAGCCCCGCTACGCCGTTCGATGCGGCCCCGATCCCGCAGAACCCGCTGGCGCCGGGCGCGGATGCGATCGGCGCGAAGAGCTGCGCCGCCTGCCACGCGCTGGAAAACATCCAGGCCTCGCACAGCCTGCACGTGGCCTCGTTCCGCGCGGGCAGCGCCAACAGCGGACCGCAGGCCGCCTGCGAGGCCTGTCATGGCCCCGGTTCGGAGCATGCGAAAAACCCCGCGGCGCCCGGCCTGATCATCGCCTTCACGCACGATGCCAAGACCCCGATCGAGACCCAGACGCGCACCTGCCTGAGTTGCCACGTCGGCGGCGCGCGCCAGCACTGGATCGGCTCGGTGCATCAGGAGCGCGGGCTGTCGTGCACCGACTGCCACAACCCGATGACGCGGCTGTCGGCCGAGGGCGTGCTGGCGAAGGATTCGATCAACCAGGTGTGCGCGACCTGCCATCAGGACGTCCGCGCCCAGTTCAACCGTCGCTCGCACATGCCGCTGCCGGAGGGACAGATCTCCTGCGTCGATTGCCACAACCCGCACGGCAGCATCACTGAGCCGCTGCTGAAGACCGACACCGTCAACGAGACCTGCGAAACCTGCCACGCCGAGAAGCGCGGCCCGTTCCTGTTCGAACACGCGCCGGTCGGCGAGAACTGCCTCAACTGCCACAGCCCGCACGGCTCGAACCAGGAAAACCTGCTGGTGCTGCCGGTGCCGATGCTGTGCCAGCAGTGCCACACGAACAAAGACCACGTCAATGACCTGCTGACGCGCCAGGGCCTGCGCAACGGACTGGCGCCGGACGAGCGCGTGATGGGGCGCAGCTGCCTGAGCTGCCACAGCAACATCCACGGTTCGAACAACCCCAACGGCGCCATGTTCCACCAGTGAGCAGCCATCGGCGAGGGGCGGAAAGATGCTGAAGCGTAAACCTCTGACTGTGCTGCTGGGCCTGACACTCGGCCTGGCCTGCCCTTTGCCGCTGCTGGCGCAGGCCGACTCCAGCGACAGCCAGCGCGTGGGCAACATCCAGTACGGCAACAGTCTCGATCCCAGCGGTTGGGGGGCGTTCGCCCTGCCGGATCCAACGGGCATGTCCTACCTGCACGCCGGCCAGTTGCGCACGCCGACCGGCATGCTCTATCCCTATCCCCGCCAGATACCCGACGAGGCCCCGCTCGGCACGGGCGACTGGACTTATACGTGGCTGGCCCAATTCGGCTACATCCATACCAGCGGCGACCGCAACGATGAATTCTTCCGCATGTACTCGGGCTGGCAGGACGGCGCCGCGCTGGGCATGCTCGCGTTCTCCGCCCTGAACCACAAGACCGGCCAGTACGTCGACTTCCGCGGCAGCCGGATCAGCAGCCAGGATCAGTACTACCGTCTGCGCACCGGACGCTACGGCGACTATCACATCGAGGCGTTCTACCGGGACATCCCGCATACCCTGAGCACGACGGCCTATCCGCTGTGGAATGGCGTGGGTTCCACCAATCTGACCCTGCCCAACGGTCTCGTCACCGGCAGCACACCGGCCCAAGTGCAGGCCGCGGAGGCGAACCGGCCGCGCCGGACCTTGTCGGTGACGCGCCAGAGCGAGGGGGTCAGCTGGGAAAGCGCGCTGTCCACGAACTGGATCGGCTACGCCGGCGTGACCAACGAGCGCCGCACGGGCGACCGCGACTGGGGCGGCCCGATGTATCTGAGCTACTTCTTCGTGGCACCGGGGCCCGGAGGCCCGGGCACGCCTAGCATTCCCGGCACCTCCGGCGGCCAGTACGACACGGTGCGGCCGGTCGACTTCACCACTACCGACGTCAACCTTGGCCTGCGCAACAAGGGCGGCGCCTCGGGCTGGCTGTTCAACTTCACCATGACCGGCTCATTCTTCCGCGACCACAAGAGCACCCTGGACTATGCCGTGCCGTTTGCCGTAGCGCCGGGTTCCAACTCGGTGGTCACCGGCGGCACCTGGTCGCTGGAGCCGGACAACAACTACTACAACGTGCGGCTGGAGGCTTCGCATCCGCTGAAGCTCTGGCGCGGCGAGTTTTCCGTCTCGGCGGCCTACAGCAGCATGCGGCAGAACGATCCGCTGCAGGCGCCGCTCAGCCCGATGTATTGCCCGAGCGGACAGTTCCTCGGCACCACCGGCATCGCCTGCGCAGACTGGAACACCACAGCCGCGCTGTCGCGCCAGGATGGCGATGCGCGCATCGATACCGGCCTGCTCAACCTGCGCGTGGATTTCCGTCCCACCGCGAAACTGGCCTGGCACGTCAACCTGCGCCAGCGCGATGAAGACAACATGACGCGCTACACCATGTACAACCCGTTGACCGGGCAGTACGGCTATGTTCCCGAGAACGGCGCGGAGCCGATTGCCACCGGGGGCCAGAGCGAACTGTTCCAGCCCGGCAGCCCGCTGTACCAGTCGAACTTCGCGCAGATCGCCAGCATTCCCTTCAGCTACGACGACCGCAAGACCGAACTGGGCGGCAGCTACCGGGTCAACCAGGACAACACGCTGAGCGCGACCTACCTGCTCGACCATCAGACGCCGCACCCGCGCGAACGCACCTACATCAACGACCAGCACATCAAGCTGGGCTGGGATACCCAGGCCTTCGGCAGCGCAACCTTGCGTCTGAGCTATGAATACCAGAAGCGCACCGGCAGTCCCTACAACCCCGATCCATACCTCGCCGCGTATTCGCCCTCGATGCCCGGATACGTACTGCCTGCGGTTGGCTATACCGCGTTCACCGTTGCCCAGATGTACAAGTACGACATGAGCAACCTCGGGGCGAGCAAGCTCAAGGCGATCCTGACCAAGCCGCTGGGCACCACGGCCACCTTCACCGCCACGCTGTACGGCAACCGCCAACAATACGGGGCGGATATCGGGCGGCAGTCGTCCGACACGACCGGCGCCGACATCTCCTGGGACTGGGAGCCGGCGCCAACGACCTCGATGAGCGTCTATGCGGGCATCGAATCGAGCCGGCTCAAGCAGGGCAACGTCAATGACAACGAGGCGCTGACCTTTTCCTCGCCAGACCAGGCCGACACGCAATTCGGCGGCCCGTTTTTCCCGTATGCCAATTTCTGGACGGCGACGGACAACGAGCGCGACGTCGACGCCGGCGCGCATTTCAACCACGTCTTCTCGCCGCGCGTCAGGCTCGATCTCAACTACGACTACACCTATTCGCGCGGCCTCAACAGTTACGACTACGCCAGCCTGGCGGCGATTTCCACGGTATACCAGGCGATCCTGACTGCGGCGGATATCGGCAACAGCTTCCCTGCCAACGTCTATCGCATGCAGACGCTCACGGCCAATCTGAACCTGGCGCTGACCCGTAGACTCGGCATGCGCCTGTATGGGAAATACGAGTTCGGCAACTACGCCGACTGGAACTACGCCGGCTTCAACATGCCTGCCGATCTCGTCGTCGGCAACCGCGTCTTCACCGAGCTGGGGCCGCAGCCGCACTGGCATGCCATGGTGATGGGTGTCTTCATG
>DAIMGD010000056.1:0-11488 GCA_036724165.1 Rhodanobacter sp. | reverse complement strand
GCTGTAGACATAGGTCTCCCTGGACAACTTGCGCTCCAGCGCCTTTTGCGGTCCAGCGATCAGCTGGTTCGCCTCCTTGTCCTGCTTCAGCAGTTCATAGGAAGCAGCCAGCCACGCGGCGGCAAGGTCGTTTTTCCAGTCGTTCGGGAACGCATCCTGCAGGCGCTTCTGCACGGCGGCCAGATCGTTGGTGGTGACGTTGCCCTGACGCGTCAGCAGGTAGACCGCATAAGCGCGCTGACGCAATTCGTCGAGCGTATTCATGCTTTCGTCGCTGGCAAGCTGATGCAGGTACTTGTTGCCCGCGTCGAGCATGTCCTTGGGCACGTTGACGCCGCGGTCGCGCGCTTCGAGCAGGAAGTGCATCGCATAAGCCGACACGAACGGCTCCGAATCCGGCGTGGCGGACCACACGCCGAAGCCGCCCTGCCCGTTCTGACGCGAATGCAGCACGTCGAGGAACTGTGCGAGTGCCTCATCGTTGCCGAGCCTCTTCTCGCTGAAGGCGGGCTGCAACGCATGCGTAAACACTGGCACCACCGGCCACTTCGCCACGATCAACCGTGGCATCGCCGCGCTGACCAGCTGCTCGCTGCAGTAATGCTGGAAATTCACCAGGTAGGTCGTCAGCCCTTCCGCCAGCACCACCGGCAACGGCGAAATCGCCGCGTCGCGCGAGGCATAGGCGCCATACATCCTGCGCAGATCCGGCTGATCCTGATTGCTGTTCGGCGCGATTCGGCCCACGTCGACCTGGGTGCGATAGGCCGCGGCCGGCCGTACCGAAAGATCCACACTCTGCTTCGCGGACTTGTCGCCGTAGCCGGCGCTGAAGTTCAGATTGCCCGAGCCCAGCGTATCGGTGGCCTTGACGCGAAAGATCGCCACGCCCTCGCGCATCTCTCCCAGCGCGAGGCTCTGCGTCGTCTTGCCGATCACCTGCAATTGCGGACCGGTCTTCAGCGTGACCACCACCGGCACCTGCTTGCCGTTCAGGCCTGTGAGGTTGTTCGCCACGCCCACGCTGACCTCGGCTTCGTCGCCGGGCGCCAGCGTGGTCGGCACGTTCGGCGACAGCACGAAATCGCCACGCACGGTGGTCGAGCCTTCGAAGGTACCGATGCGATCGGGCGATACCGACACGGCCATCACGCGCAGCTTGCCATTGAAATAATCCGGCACCGTGTAACTGAAATCCTTCTCGCCATTCACGTCGACGATGCCGGACCAGTACGCCACCGGCTTGTCGCGCTTGCGCTTGAACGGATTGAGCTGGCGGCCGATCGCGCCATCGGCATCGCCGCCGGGCGCGGCCATCGCCATCAGCTTCTCGAAGTCCGGCAGGATCAGGTCGAGGATCTGTGCAGTGCCCACTTCCAGCATGCGCTTGCGGAAGAAGAACTTCAGCGGATCGCCCAGCTTGTAACGGGCCACCTGCAGGATGCCTTCGTCCACCGCGAACACCACGACCCTGCTCGGTTGGGTCGAATGCAGCTTGAACGTGACCGTCTGGCCCGGTTTCACCAGTGCGGGCGAATCGACCGTGACCGGATTGCGGCGCGCATCCAGGTTCACCGAGAACGGCACCACGCCGTAGCTCAACGGGCTCATGAAGACCTCGTCCGAGGACGGATCGCGAATGTACTGCACGTTGATGTAGCCGTTGCCCTCGAAGTCCGCCGGCACCGTGATGTGCTGCACCGAACTGGTGGTATCGGCGTGGAACCACGCGTGTGCGTACACCTTGTCGCGTTCGATGGTGATCAGGCCGCTGCCTGCATAGGGCGCACGGATCGCGATCTCCACCGGCTCGCCCTGTGCATAGTCCTGCTTGCTGAGGTTGAGTTGCAGCTCGGCGTTGCGATCGAGCGAGCGCGAGATATTGGCATCGCCGGCTACCGCATATTCCACCCGGTTCACTTCGGTGTGATCGGCCGCGCGACGGATCACCAGCGCGTAATTGCCGGGTTTGTCGGTGGACAATGCGTAGTCCAGGCCTGCCGCGGGAATCGCCAGTGGTTGTTCGCTGATCGGGATTTCCTTGAGCTTGGAGTCGTACTTGTAGACGCCCGAATCCTGCTTGGTCAGCACCGAAACGTAGCGCCGCTCGATCAGTTGCGCCCTCAGGTCCTTCAGCGCGAATGCCTTTGCCTGCGGATTGATCGCCACCAGGTGCACCGTACGCGGACTGGCGCGCTTGATGTAGTCGAGGCTGTCGACCGACTTGTAGCCGACCAGCCAGTCGTTGCCGGAGACCAGCGTCTGCGCGGCAGCGGCCACGCTGCGACCGCCTTCGGCCTCGTACGCCTTGCTGAGGAAATACAGTTGGTAAGTGGCGTCGGCGTATTTCTTCAGGTCCAGCGGAAACTCCGCGTGCCCCTTGTCGTCGGTCTTGCCGTCCTGCAAGGCTTCTTCATAGCCTTCCTTGGCGCGACGCACGTCGTAGAAGTGGTAATCCGGCCAGCTGTGAAACGCCGGCCATGCCGGACGCAAGGTCAGCGAGGCCTCGACGCGCCGATCCGCCGCCGGCGTGCCGAACAGGTTCTGCACGTCGACCAGTCCTTTCAGCTGATCGGGCTTCACCCAGCCTTCCGGCACCTGCTGCGACAGCTTGGCCTCGACCTTCATGCGGTCGGGCAGGAACTCCTTTACCTGCACCGTGGTGCTGCCGATCTGCGCATCGGCCTTGCCATCCTTGACGATATACAGGTTCACCGTCCAGGTGCCGGTCGGTGCTGTTTCGGCAGGCGTGTAATCCAGTTCGCCGAAACCGGATGCGTCCATGGTCAACGGCATCTGCTTCACGGTGACGCCACGCGAATCGACGATTTCCGCCTGCAGCGGAATGCCGGCGACGCTGCGACTCCAGCTCGCCGCGCGAACGATCAGTCCGATGTGGAACAGATCGCCCGGCCGATAGATGCCGCGATCGGAAAACAGATATCCGGTCAGCTGCCCCTGGTTTACCGCGTTGGGTTCGCCGCCAATGTCAAAACGCGAATAGTCGAGCTGGCGATCCGAGCCGCCGATCGGCAGGAACGAAAGATCGTCGCCCTTCTTCACCACGTACATGACCGGTTTCTTCTCGCGCTCCAGTCCCTTGAAGGTGGGAAAGTGTGCCACGCCATCGGCCGTGCTGGACTGCGTATAGAGCGTCTGTCCGTTGACGGCCAGTACCGACACGCTGGCATCGTTCACCGGCTGCCCGGTACGGATCGATTGCACGAACACGTCCTGGCTGCCATCGAGTGAACGCTTCACCAGCATGCCCAGATCGGTGACCACGATCAGCCGCGTATCGGTGGGCATCGGCGTGTCGGCCGATCCGTTGTCATCCGGGCCAGCAGCATCGCTGCCGTCCGCATCGGACGGTTCGTCGGATGACGCATCGGCGCTGGTATCGCTATCTGCCGGCGCGTTCGCATCGTCCGTCGTGTCGCCGGGCGCATGCGCGGTTCCCTGCAGAGCGCGCGCTTTTGCCTTGGCCGCAGCGGCCGCCTTCTTCGCCTCCGCCACTGGATCGTAGCCGGACAGGTGCAGCAGGAACACGCCACGCTTGCCGTCCTTCAGATACTGGCCGAGGTCCACACCCTCGTAATGCGCCTTGCCGGGATCGGTTTTCGGAAAAGCCTGCTTCTGCTCGAAGCGCTCGACGATGTGGTCTTCGCTGAAACCATAGCTGAGCTCCGGATGGGTATAGGTGCCCTGGTTGAGACTGACCAGATGTTGCAGTTGATCCGGCAGCACGCGACCGATTTCCAGCTGCATGCCGGGCAAATTGCGCGATACCACCGAGATCCGCTTGCTGCCGCTGAGCGACAGCAGCGAGCCGTCGGCCATGAAGCGCAGGAGCTTGGGATAATCCGGCACGCCGAAGGTCTGCACCGTGGGCTTGCCCAGCACATAGCCGCCGAAGGACTTCAATCCGCTGCCGATCCGCACGTAGACGCGCTGGCCCGGTGTTGCGTGGTATTTGAAGCTTTGCAACGCCGCGTAGTCGTCCTCGGTGGGCACCAGTTCCAGCGGCAGCGGTTGCGACTGGCGCAACACCGCTTCGCTTACTTCCGAGCTGTCCCAACCATAGGGCGCGTCGTCATCCGCCTGGTCCACGTCCGCCTTGCGCCTGGGCAGAACCCAGGCCTTGGTCAGGCCGGCCAGTTCCGTGCCGCGCACCGTGCCACTGATGTTGACCACCAGCACCTGCTCGGGCTCGAACTTGTCGTTGTCGACCAGGGTGGGGCTGATGTCCTGGATCGTCAGGCTGTACAGACCGGGCACGCGTACATTGGTCTGAAACGGATCCTTGGTGCCATCGCCACCACGCGAGCTGCGCACGCCGCTGTCGAGTTTCAACAGCACCGCGCCATCGTCGCGCGGCAGATCCAGCGGTTGCGAATGCACCCAGGCATTGAGCTTGTAGGGATCGTAGGTAACCGTGAATTTCAGTGGCGCTCCGAATTTTCCATCCTTGTCGGCCAGCGTCAGCGCGATGCGCTGCTCGAATTGCGCCGCGTCCACCGGATAGTTGAAGCTGACCGGCACGATGGTCTTCTTCGCTGTCGCATCCTGCGGATCCTGGTAGAACTCGCCCTTGCCGAAGGTCGCGGCAAACGGCGGCAGATCGAAGGCCAGGTGATCGTCCGACATCAACACGTGGGGCGCAAATGCCTCGGCCGTGTTGAACCGCAGCTTGATGTGGGCACCCACCGGCCAGTCCTCGGCAGGCATGAAATGCAGGGTGTGATCGTCAAGCCAGCTCCATTGGCCTGCCAGCGCCGGCCGCATGTCGATGCCCTTGCGTGCCGGCTTGCCCACCAGTTCGATCGGTGCCGCCGAGCCTGAAAAGACCACCTCGAGCGGATGAATCGTAATCTTCGGTTTGCCGTCAGGTTGCGTGGTGTACTCGGTGGCCGCCGGCGCCTTTGCCTCGAAGCTGATTCGCGTGGGCTCGATCGGTTTCGGCTGATGCAGGTACCACTGCCAGCCAAACCAGCCGGCGACTGCCAGTATCACCACGGCCAGCAAACCTCCGGCGAACTGCCGTGGACGGCGGCGGATCGCCGCGCCAGTGGCAGGTGCCCAGCCGGGTGCCGACCACGAAACATTGCCGACGAGCGGGCGCATGACCAGCCCGATCAGATGGAACAGGCCGTGCACGAAGCGCACCGGCAGCATGAGCAGAAACCGCAGCAGGTCCATGATGTTTTCCGACTTCCATCCATTGAGAGAACCGGCAGCACCGGTTCATGCCATGACCCATCGCAACGCGACGCGCATGCGCCGGTTCGGTGATGTCGAAAGATTTTCCCCATGCCATCCTGCGCCTCGAACATGGCAGGATGCGGTATGGATTCTGACATGCCGAAGACCTGCAATGCAGCCCGGCATGCTGAAAATGAAAAAGGCTGGTACCTGACAGGTACCAGCCTTTCACGAATCGGATATAGCGCCTTCGGAACGACCTATCGCATGAGCCTGTGATCAGATCCTGGTGGTGAATTCGCGCACCACCTTGGCCAGCGTGGGATCCTGCATCGCCATGTGCATGGTGGCGCGCACCAGACCGGCCTTGTTGCCGCAGTCGAAACGGGTGCCTTCGAAACGGTACGCCAATACCTTGCCCTGCTCCTTCAGCAGTGCCTCGATCGCGTCGGTGAGCTGGATCTCGCCGCCAGCGCCTGGCGTAGTCTGCTCCAGCAACTGGAAGATGCGTCCGGGCAGCACGTAACGGCCGACTACCGCGAGGTTGGATGGCGCATCGGAGGGCCTGGGTTTTTCGACCATGTAGCGGATCAATGCACTGCGTTCGTCGATCGGCGTGGCGTCGACGATGCCGTATTTGTCGGTCTCGTCATGCGGCACTTCTTCCACGGCGATCACGCCGGCCTGCTGCGCATCCGCCAGTTCGGCCATCTGCCGCAGCGCGCCCTTGCCGGTGCCGATCGCACCATTCCAGATCAGGTCATCGGGCAACACCACGCCGAACGGCTCGTCGCCGACCACCGGCTTGGCGCACAGCACGGCGTGACCCAGACCGAGCGCCTCCGGCTGGGTCACGAAGATCGCCCGCACGTGCCGCGGCAAGGTGCCCTGCACCAGCGCCAGCAATTCGTCCTTGCCCTTTTCCTGCAGCTTCGCCTCCAGCTCATAGGCCTTGTCGAAGTAGTCGGCGATCGCATGCTTGTAGCGGTTGGTGACGAAGATCAGGGTGTCGGCACCGGCGTCCACCGCTTCGTCGACGGCGTACTGGATCAGCGGCTTGTCGAGGACGGGCAGCATTTCCTTGGCCACCACCTTGGTTGCCGGCAGAAAACGCGTGCCGAGTCCTGCGACGGGAAATACCACTTTGCGCAGGGGCTTGCTCACTCACTGATCTCCGGGTTGGTACGACGGATCGACACCACGTTGTCCGGCTGTGCCGATTCGCTCCAGCGGAACGAAGGCAGCAAGTTGGATACGCAGCGTCGAAGCTCTTCTTCATTGAAAACAGTGACGGCCTCGGTGGCCTTGGCCAGCAGCGCCTGCAGCAGCTCCCACGACACTTCGCGGTGCTGCGCCAGGAAAATCTTTGCATGTTCCGTGGCACTGTAATTTTCCAGTGGATGGAACAGTTCCTCGAAAAGTTTCTCGCCGGCGCGCAGACCGGTGTAGACGATCGGTATCTCGGTGCCGGGCTTCTTGCCGGCGAGGCGGATCATCTGCTCGGCGAGGTCGCGGATCTTCACCGGCTCACCCATGTCGAGTGCGAAGATTTCGCCGCCCTTGCCCAGGCTGGCTGCCTGCAGGATCAGCTGACAGGCCTCGGGAATCGTCATGAAATAGCGCGAGATTTCCGGATGTGTGAC
The DNA here is from genome assembly GCA_036724165.1 of Rhodanobacter sp. Lineage (GTDB taxonomy): Bacteria > Pseudomonadota > Gammaproteobacteria > Xanthomonadales > Rhodanobacteraceae > Rhodanobacter. The sequence goes on along the minus strand of DAIMGD010000056.1, from coordinate 4,643 downwards.
CGTAATCGGACCACCTTCGCGAATCTGCCGCCGGAACAACGGCACCACTGAGCCGGCCGAATCCAGCACATTGCCGAAACGCACCGTCATGAAGCGGGTATCGGCGTGGGCATTGAGGTTCTGGCAATAGATCTCGGCGACGCGCTTGCAGGCGCCCATCACGCTGGTCGGGTTGACCGCCTTGTCGGTGGAGATCAACACGAAACATTCCACGCCAACGTCGCGGGCTACATCGGCCACCGTACGGGTGCCCAGCACATTGTTGCGGAACGCGGCACGCAGCTGTCCCTGCAGCATCGGCACATGCTTGTAGGCTGCCGCATGGAACACCACCTGCGGCATGGCCTCGCCAAAAGCTTTTTGCATCGCGACGTAGTCACCGCAATTGGCCAGAATGCCTTCGACAATCAGCTCGGGGAATTCCGCACGAAGCTCCTGGGTAATGCAATACAGGTTGTATTCGCTCTGTTCGACCACGGTGAGCGACTGTGCCCCCATGCGTGCAACCTGCCGACACAATTCCGAACCGATCGAGCCGCCGCCACCAGTCACCAGCACACGACGGGTAGTAAGTGTTTCGCGGATGGCCGTCCAGTCCAGTTCGACGGCATCGCGACCCAGCAGATCCTCGATCGCCACTTCCTTGATCTGGTTGAACTGCGCACGCCCGGCGACCACGTCTTCCAGACGGGGCACGGTCCGATACGGCAGCCCGGTGGCGTCGCACAGCGATACCACCCGCCGCATCTCGGTGGCCGAGGCTCCAGGCAGGGCGATCAACAGCATTTCAACCGCGGCTTCGCGCGCCACTTCAGGCAACTGATCGAAAAGGCCAAGCACCGGATGGCCATTGATGCTGGCGCCGCGCAAACGGGCCTTGTCATCGACAAAGCCGACCACGGCATAGCGGCTGTCACGACGAAGATCGCGTGACAGCACCTCACCTGCGCGGTCGGCACCGACTATCAGCACCCGTTTCACCTGCTGGTTCTTCAGCAGATCGTTGCGGCTGTCTTTCCAGAACCGGTAGGCCAGCCGTGGCCCCCCGAGCAGCACCGCCAGGATGATCGGATACAGCAGCAATACCGACCGTGGCACGCCTTCGAGCCGGTCATACAAGAACAGCGACAGGCCAATGGCCAGTGCACCGATGACTGCCCCGCGCAGGATATTCCAGAGATCGGGCAGGCTGGCGAAACGCCAGACGCTCTTGTACAGCCCGGTCCAGCGAAAAATCAGGCCTTGCACCAGCAGCACGAGTGGAAATTCGAGCAGCTGGTAGTTGACGATCTCGTCCGGCCTCAACGTGTAACGAAGCAGCTTGGCGATCCACCACGCCAGCGCGGTCATTGCCAGATCGTGGGCCACGACTGCGATGCGTGGATGAATGATGCCGACGAGTTTACGCAATGACATGGCGAACCTTTATCGGGTGGCGTCGCAGACAACGGCGTTTAAGCATCAGCCATCCGGCTGCCGCGGCCAGATAGACGACGATGGTAATCGGCAATGCCATCGTCAGATGACTGCAGGCCAACCAGGCCGATGGCGCTGCGATCAGCAGATTCCAGAGCAGATAGCCGGTATCGGCCCGTGCGTGCGTGCCGCCGCAACGTACCAGCCATTGATACAGGTGTTCCCGATGAGCAGCGTACCAGCGACGACCGCGCCAGATGCGCGTCAGCAAGGTCAGGCTGGCATCCACTGCAAAGGCCGACGACAGGATCAGGGCTGGCCATACCAGGGCATGATCCAGCCACCACAACAACGCGCTGAGCGCAAAGATCAGCATGCCCATGCTGCCACTGCCGACATCACCCATGAAAATCCGTGCCGGCGGACGGTTGTAATACCCGAAACCCAAAGCTGCCGCCGCCAATGTCGCCGAGGCAATCGCCAGCGCCGGTTGTGCCGCATGCCACGCCAGCAGTGCCAGACCGCTGGCCACGAACATCGCCTGCTGCGCCAGCAATCCATCGATGCCATCCATGAAATTGTGCAGATTGATACTCCAAACCCCTGCTCCGAGCAGCAGCGGCAGCCACCACCAGGACAAACCTGTCGCAATCAGCGAGATCGAAAACCAGAGCACTGCCACCAACTGCGCCGCCAACCGGGGCAACACTGGCAGCGAGCGGTGATCGTCCCACCAGCCAGCCCATGCAACCAGGAGCAGAGCGCCCTCCAGGCTCGTCAATATACTTGTTGGCCATGCCGTGGACAGGCTCCACAAGACACCGGGCAGACAGATCGCCATCGCCACCACCACGCCGATGCCGCCACCACGAGGGGTGGGCATACTGTGCGAACGACGTTGCCCTGGCTGGTCGAGCATGCCGCGGCGATGTGCATAGTCAATGGACCGGCGCACCAGCAACAGCGTTATCAGCAGTGCTGCCAGCAGCCATCCCATGGCAGCGAAGATTTTCATTTCACTCACTGGCGACGCCGTGAATCGGCCGGATCGTGCTCCAGCTCTTGCAACTTGGGCATTGCCAGTGATGTGCCTTGGCTCCAAAACCGCAACGGCTGCAACGATACATCGCCTGCCCCTCCAGCAGCTTTCTGGTGAGATCGCGCAAGATGAGAAAATTCTCCCGCGCCTCGCCTTCGATCTTGTCCATGGTCGCGTCGATCAGCGCCATCAGGCCGCGCACCGACGGCCGCTGGCGCAACTGCAACGTCAGGAAATCGATCGCCGCCCGTTCGCCGTCGCGTTGCCGATACAGCTGGGCCAATGCCAACACGGGTGAAATGCCGTGGTATCGCCCCAGCAGTTCGCGCAGAAAACCTTCAGCCCGTTCCATCTGCTGTGAACGGGCATAGCTGTTGAGCAAGGGCGGCAGAATATCCGGCGTGAAAGCCGTGTCGGCATTGACTGCCGCCTCGTAGGCATTGACTGCATCGTCATGCTGGCCATCCTCGGATTGCAGACGGCCGGTCAGCATGAATGCGCGAACGCAATCAGCCTGGCAGTCGAAGGCCTGGCGAAGATAGTCACGGGCCTCGACACGCGCACCGTGCTGGCGCGAGCGATCGGCCAGTTCGCAATAGAACTGGGCGATCATCGGTGTCTCGTCTTCGCCGGTCATTGCCTCCAGCCGGCGTGCGTGCTCGATCGCCTTGTGCCAGTCGCGCTCGTGCTGATAGATCGCAATCAGATGACGCAGCGCAGAGGGCGCATGCGCATCCATGGCCACCAGGTCGGAAAACAGGGCTTCGGCTCGGTCCAGCAGTCCGGCGCGCATGTAATCCTCGCCGAGTTCCAGCAAGGCCACGGTTTTCATCGCATCAGACAGACCCGGCCGGGAAACCAGATGCTGATGCAATCGAATCGCCTGTTCCACTTCACCGCGACGGCGAAACAGGTTGCCTAGCGCGAGATGGGTTTCCACGGTATCACGGTTGTATTCGGCGAGTTTGAGAAAAACCTCGATCGCCTTGTCCTGCTCCTCGTTGAGCAGGTAGTTCAGGCCGCGAAAATAGTCCGATGACAGCTCGCTCACTTCAGCGCCCGAACGACGCGCGCCGGCCCCGCGTGAAGCCCACCATCCCAAGGCAAAGGCAGCTGGCACCAAGGGAGCCAGCGCAAGGAGAAGATTCATGAGCCAGCCGGCAATTTCTTGTCGGCACCGGTAGGCGGCGGGCGCCGCAAGCGACGCTGACGCGAACTGACGCCCAGCCATGCGGTAAGCCCGCCAAGCAGCCAGCCGATCACGATTGCGCCCAACAGGGCAGCGCCCTTGGGCAGCTGCGTCCGGGCAAACGCAAAGTCGTAGCCGACCAGATCGGCATTCAGCGCCCCCAGCACGACGCCGGCAGCAACGAAGATCACAAGCATGAATATAACGAGCAGTCGCATGGCGAGACTTTACCTGATTGCCTGTGACAGGCACAGACGATGCCATAGCCCAGTGCAGCAACAATTCAGAACGGCATCTTGCCCGAGCCGAATTTTGCGCAAAAAAAAGGAAGGCAGGATCGACTTGCGCCGCCTGCCTTCGATCATTGACGTTTGAAACCGGGGCTGTCGTCTCAGCTGATCGTCTGCTCCAGCTGCAGATTGACACGCTCGCGCAACTCCTTGCCCGGCTTGAAATGTGGAACGTGCTTGCCTGGCAAGGCCACCGCATCGCCCGTCTTGGGATTGCGCCCCATGCGCGGCGGCCGGTAGTGCAATGCGAAACTACCAAAGCCACGCACCTCGATGCGCTCGCCATGAGCCAGGGCATGACTCATCTGTTCGATGACGCTCTTGACGGCCATCTCCACGTCAGCAAACGCCAAGTGGGTCTGGCGCCTTGCCAGCGCCTCGATTAATTCGGATTTAGTCATGGGACCCCAATGTCCGTGACATGAAACAGCGGGACGGCGATGTGCCGCCCCGCATCAGGCTGCAGCGTGTAATCAGTCGGCCTTGTCGAACTGCTCTTTGAGCAGGGCACCAAGCTTGGTCGTACCCGTCGATGCAGACGCGTAGTCGGCTGCGGCTACCTCCGGCACATCTTCCTCGTCCTTCGCGCGGATCGAGAGCGCCAGCTGGCGACCCTTGCGATCCATGCCGGTGAACTTGGCTTCGACCTTGTCACCCACCTTCAGATGCAGCGTGGCATCCTCGATGCGCTCCTTGGCGATGTCGTTGG
>DAIMGD010000055.1:0-11943 GCA_036724165.1 Rhodanobacter sp. | reverse complement strand
GGGTGATCTTCTGGCCGGGGCAGGACAATCGCTGTCGCGTCATCGGCAGCGTCGGATGCGGCATCGCATTCTGGTAGTCCCGCATCGACTTCTGCCAGTCCGTCGGTTCCGTCACCGCGGCGCGCAACGCCGAATAATCCGCCAGGCAGCGATCGACCAGCGGGTTGGCCGGATCGAGCCGGCCGCACGCCCGGTTCAGCGTGTCGGCGAGCTGGTTCATGGTCTTGGTCATCGCCTCGGAGCTGCGCGCGTCATCGAACTTCTGCATCAGTGCATAGATCCGCACGTGCATCGGCCGGTCGTACGCCATGCCGGATTCGAGATCGGTCTGCACGGTGTCGGCGGCGCGCTGCTGCACGTCGACGGTCTGTGCGCTGGTGCGCGTTTCGGTCACGTGCGCATCCCAGGCCTGCCAGCCGGTCAGCGCGATGGTAGCCAGCGCGCCCAGGCTGAGCGAGGCGCCGATGGTGGCGCCCACGCGCTGGCGCCGGGTCAGCGTGTTGGGCGGGGTGTCGCCGGACACCGCATTGGTGCGGGTGACCACGCCCCTGGCCGCCAGCGTCGGCAGGATGTCGAGCAGTCGCGCGTCGATGGTGGCGCCAAGCACTTCGCCGAGCTGGCAATAGCTTTCCCACTGCGACTCGTCGAAGAACTGTTCGGCGGTGCTCTGTTGCGGAAAGTCGCGGTGGCGGTCGGCATAGCCGGCCACATCCAGCGGCAGCTCGCCGTACAGGCGCGGCTTGACCACCAGCAGGCAGCCCGACGCGCCGCTCGGATAGCTGATGCGCGCCAGCAGCAGATGCTGGTTGCCCGGGCTGGGCATGATGCTGTCCGGTGTGCCGAAGCGCTCGCACAGCGACTCGCCGATGCCGATCGGCAGGCTGGCCGGATCGATGAAATCGATCACCGTGTCGAAGTCGATGCGCGCCTTGCGGATCAGGTTTTCCGCATCCGAAAACACGTAGTTCGGATCGGCGCCGCAATCGGCCAGCACGATCAGCTCGAGTTCGCGTTTGAGCAGGCTGTAGACGCCGGTGTTGTCGAAATGGCCGCCATCGGACAGGTACCACACCGGACTCTGCAGGCCGGGAAAGCGCGCCAGCATTTCCTGCAGCGCCGCGCGCGACTTGCCCAGCCGCGACCACCAGACATTCTTCATGTTGAGCCGGTTGCGCCACCAGTAACCCAGGCGCAGGCCGCTCAGGAAAAACAGCACCGAGATGCCGGTGCGGGTCATCGAGCCCATGCCCGAACCGGCGGCGGCGCCGGACACCGCGATCCATTCGGCCAGCGTGCTGTGCGCCAGCGGATCGTCCTCCGGTGCGTGCTGCTGCGGCAGCTTGGTGCCGGTCTCCAGCCCCAGCGAACTCACCGTGAGGTAGACGCCCTTGCGGTCGGCGTTGTAGGTGTCGGTGCGGTCGTCGATGGTCTGGTTGATGCAGCAGTTGATCAGGTGGATCGGGCCGCCGTGATGGTGCGGGGCGTAATCGGGCAGGTCGACATCGTCGCCGTCCAGCAGCTCGGTGAGCTTCTCCACCTTGTTCGCATTGCCGGGACTCTTCGACTTCAACGGCGACAGCGGAAAGCGTGCCGGTTCGTCCGTGTGTTCCTGTGCGCCGCGGTAGTTGCCGACCGACACGTAGGTGCGGGCGATCCGCGAACGGTAGAACGCATGCAGCGACGAGCGGTTGATCAGCTGCAGGTTGCCGCCGGTCAGCACCACATAGGCAAGGCAGGGAATCGCGACGGTGAGCCAGCGCAGCCAGGTGTCGGCCGCCGGCGTGTGGGTGATGCCGGGCATCAGCGTGGTCAGCCAGTGCATCCAGGTATTCAGCGCCGACAGTCGTGCCACGAACACGAAGTACTGCAGCGCACTGAGCCAGAACAGCGCCAGCAGCACCAGCAGGATCTGCCCGCACAGATTGGCCAGCAAGGCGAGCGGGAGTTTCGCCAGGCTGGTCTTGCCGTTGCGCGGCTGCAGCATCGGCAGCGCGAATCGCGCCACCGCGACCAGCATCGCGGCGAGTCCGGCGCTGGTCAGCACCGATCCATGCCGCGCACCCGGTCCGATCTGGTCCGCCAGAAACCAGCTGACCAGGTCGGCCGCGCCCAGCACGAACAGCAGCAGCAGGTACTTCAACGCCGTGCTGAGTCCGATCGTGTAGCGCACCCGATCCTGCGCCGGGTGCTTGGCCCGCAGCAGCAGCCACAGCCGGGCCAGCGGCACCGCCAGCAAGCCGCCGCCGATCACCGCCATGGTGGCCTTGCCGTGTCCGGCAAGCGTGCTGCTCCAGATCGGGCTGAGCAGATAGATGGCCATCATCGAGGTGAACACGCAGATCGCCATGTCGCCCCATGCCGAGCCGTCTTCCGGATCGCGCGACCACCAGTAGGCGAACGACATGAAGATCGCCATCCAGCCGGCAACCGGCATCGCCAGCCACCACAGCGTGCTGGTGAGCAGCGGCGCTGAAGCGGCATCCCAGCGGTAACCTGATAGATGCGGAAACACGATCAGGCACGACAGCAGCCCCATCAGCGCGGTGATCTCGAACTGCGTCGCGATGAAGCCGCGCAGCTGGCCGGCCCACGTCTGCAGCAGGTCGCGCATTCCGGCCGGCACCAGATAGCGGCCGTTGCTGCGCAGCCACCAGAGCAGCAGCGAGCCGTCGTCGGCGAGCCCTTGCTCGACCTCCCCGGGTTTTACTCCGGACTGGAACAGCCGGCCGAACGCCGCGCCGGTATAGCCGCCGCCGGAGACCGTCGACAGATAGTCGAAGCGATGCAGTACGCCGTTCCTGGCCAGCGCCCGCAGCAGGCCCAGGCAGAAGGTGGCGCTGCGCACGCCGCCGCCCGACAGTGCCAGGCCGATCGCCGGCCTGGCCGGATCGATGTGGTTGAGCTGACGCCGCCGGGTCAGCGCGGCGCGCTCGTGCGCGGGGATGCTGTGACGCGGCGCCCGCGTTTCCGTTGCCTGATCCATGACCGGCCTCCCCCGAGCACAGTATCAACGCCAGTGGGCATGCAGCGAGCGCCTTTATGCGCCGGTTGCGGCAGCCGGACAAGTGCCGCAGCGCCAGCGCGACTGGCCGGGCCAACAGCGGTTGCCGCGCGATGCATCAGCGGTCGATCAGCGACAGGATGTTGCCGTCCGGATCCTTGAAGCAGGCGATGCGCCGCTCGCCGGCCACAGGCGCATCGCGTCGACGCGACAGGCCCTGCGGGCATTGTCTGGCGGTGCGCAAGTGAAGCGCGCGGCACGCTGCTGTGGTGATGCGCTGACCGAGCGATGCCGGGCCAGCGGCGGGTCGGTAGACGGGTGCCGTTGGTTGGCTGGCAGGCTGGCCGGCGTTCGGGTAGCTTGGAGTTCTTCACCCGGGGGAGTCATCCATGAAATCAGTTCTCGCCATCGTGTTGATGGTTGCACTTGCGTTGGGATCGAGCATGCTGCGGGCCGCGCCCGTCAGTGAACCCGCACCAGTCACCAGCGCGATATCCACGCCCGCCAGCACGCCCCACTTCGATGTGGACGCCGCCACCAATGCCTACATGGCGCAGCTGTCGCCGCAGGCGCGCGCGAATTCCGATGCCTATTTCGAAGGCGGCTACTGGCTGGTCCTGTGGGATTGCCTGTGGGCGCTGGGAATCGCCTGGTTGCTGCTCGGCACGCGACTTTCGGCGCGCATGCGCGATCTTGCCGAGCGGATCACGCGCATCAGCTGGCTGCAGACAGCGATCTATGCACTGCAGTACATCCTGCTGACGACGCTGCTGATACTGCCGTGGAATATCTACGAGGGCTTCGTGCGGGAACACCAGTACGGCCTGTCCAACCAGACCGCGATGCAGTGGGCCGGTGATCAGGCCAAGGGGTTGCTGGTGGGCCTGATCCTGGGCACGCTGGCGCTGGTGATCATCTATGCGGTGATCCGCAAGGCCGCGCGCAGCTGGTGGTTGTGGGGTGCGGGGGTGGCGATCGTGTTCGTGATCTTCGTCGCCACCATCGCGCCGGTGTACATCGCGCCGCTGTTCAACACCTACAAGTCGTTGCCGGACAGTCCGCTGAAGGCGCAGATCCTGTCGATGGCGCGCGCCAACGGCATTCCCGCCACCGACGTGTACTGGTTCGATGCCTCGCGCCAGAGCAAGCGCATCAGCGCGAATGTCAGTGGCATGTTCGGCACCACCCGCATCAGCCTCAACGACAACCTGTTGAACCGCAGCACGCCGGCGGAGATCAAGGCCGTGCTGGGTCACGAGATGGGCCACTACGTGCTCAATCACGTGTACAAGGGCATCATCTTTTTCGGCATCATCATCGTGCTCGGCTTCGCCTTCATGCGCTGGGGTTTCGACGGCGCCATGCGCCGCTGGGGCGAACGCTGGGGACTGCGTGGTGTCGGTGATGTGGCTGGCCTGCCGCTGCTCGCGGCGCTGTTCAGCCTCTTCATGTTCTTCATGACGCCGCTGAACAACACGCTCACCCGCAGCATGGAAACGGAAGCCGATGCGTTCGGCCTGAATGCCGCGCGCCAGCCGGACGGCTTCGCCGAGGCGGCCGTGCAGCTTTCCGAATACCGCAAGATGCATCCCGGTCCGGTCGAGGAGTATGTGTTCTTCGATCATCCCAGCGGCTGGAACCGCATCCACCGCGCGATGATCTGGAAGGCCGAACACATCGGCGATGCGGATATTCGCGCATCGGATGCAGCGCTGCCGAGTAGCCTGCATCAAGACGCAGGCCGCTAGCTGCAGCAGTCAGGAAACACAAAGGGGCCGAGTCAATCAGCAGTGATTCCGGCCCCTTTGCGTTGACACTGTCGAACTGCGGATGCGCGACACGGTGCAGTCTTGCTGCGTTGCATCCGGAATGGCCTGTCGATTTGTGGGTTGAGTCCTAGGCGCGTTTCGATCAGGCGATCGAACGCAGCAGGCCACCCTCGACGCGCAGGGCGGCACCGTTGGTTGCCGCCGACAGCGGGCTAGCGAGGTAGGCGACCATGCTGGCCACTTCGCTGCCTTCGATCAGCCGCTGCAGCAGCGAGCTGCTGCGATGCTTCTCGAAGAACTCGTGTTCCGCCGCGGCTGTACTGACGCCGGGCGTGGCGACCTGCTTCAGGAAATCGACGATGCCTTCCGAGCGGGTCGGGCCCGGCATCACCGCGTTGACGGTGACGCCGGTGCCCTTGGTCAGCTCGGCCATGCCGCGCGACAGCGCCAGCTGCGAGGACTTGGTGACGCCGTAATGCACCATCTCCGGTGGCGTCATCACGCCCGATTCGCTGGAGACGAAGATCACCCGGCCCCAGTTGTTCGCCAGCATGCGCGGGAAATAATGCCGTGACAGTCGCACGCCGCTGAGCACGTTGACCTCGAAGATCTTCAACCAGTCGTCGTCGCTGATCTCGGCGAACGGTTTCGCTTCGTAGATGCCGAGGTTGTTGATCAGGATATCGGCATCCGGTACCGCGCTGATCAGTGCCGCGGCGCCCGCTGCGGTGGCCAGGTCGGCCACCACTTTCTGCACCTTCGCGTGGTTGCCGGGCAGCGCCTGATCGAGCTTGGCCTGGCTGCGCCCGGGCACCACCACCGAGGCGCCTTCGGCCAGCAGCGCCTCGACGATGGCCAGGCCGATGCCGGCGCTGCCGCCGGTGACGATCGCCTTGCGCTGGTTCAGTTGCAGATCCATCGGGATGTCCTTGGGGGAAGTCTTCTAGGAAGGGAATCCGGCCGCGTCGCTTGCCGCGGCCATGCCGGCACACGAGGTGCGCCGGTCAGCACGATGTGCGTGCGAACAGCGCGAGATCAAGGGCAGATGAAGGCGATCGTGCCGCGCTTTTCACGGCATCGTGCAAGGCAGCCCTCTAGCGTGAATCAAGCACCCGGACGCGCGCTTGCGGCGCCGGCGCATGCCCTCCCGATACACCCATCCCAACCAATCATTCTTTCCCCAGGAGATTCAGCATGAGCAGCAGCAACGACCAGGACGTGAAAATCCTCAACGGCCTGATCGAGACCACCATCGACAGTGCCGACGGTTATGCCGAAGCGGCCCAGGACGCGGAAAGTACCCGTTTCAGCGCCACGTTCCAGAGCCGCGCGACCGAACGCCGTCATGTGGCCAACGTCCTGCAGCAGCAGGTACGCACGCTGGGTGGCAAGCCGGACGACGAGGGCAGCGTGCTGGCTTCCGCGCATCGCGTGTTCGTGAACCTGCGCAAATCGATCAGCGCCGGCGACACGGCGGTGGTCGACGAAGTCGAGCGCGGCGAGGATCACATCAAGGCCAAGTTCGAGAGCGCGCTGAAGGACCAGGACGTGTCATCGGGCATCCGTGCGCTGATCACCGATGCCTATGCGTCGGTGAAGGCCGGCCATGACCAGATGCGCGATCTGAAGCACGCGATGCACAATCAGCCGTAAGGTTCGCGCCGCGTGCCATCAGCGAAGGCGTGAAAGGTCGGGTAAACCTGTCGGTGTCGCCGCCACGGCAGTCGCGTCCGCTCAGAGTACCGGCAGGCTGCGCGGCTCGGTGATCGAGCACTTGTTCTGTCGGGCCCTGACCTGCGCCATCGCCGCATAGACCACCTTGCGCGCACGCATGATCGAGCCCAGCGGCCGATGCGCTGCCAGCGCGTGCCACGGGTCGAACGCCATGCCGTCGTCGATCGCGGCCGAGCGTGCCGCGGTCCACGCCGGTTGTGCCGGAACACTGATGCGGGCCACCGGAATGAACGGACTTTGTGCTTCCGGCCAGGCGATCGAGGCATCCTCGATCGGCATCGTGGTGAGGTCGGTGCACAGCTGCACACGCAGCTCCCAGTTGCCACCGTGCTCGCTGAAATGGGCATTCACCGCATCGCGCAGGCCGTTCGGTTTCTCGTGCAGGTCGACCGGCGCATCCTTCAGCACGGTCAGTTCCGGCGACACCGGGGCGATCGAGAATTTCGCGATGTACGGTCCGTACAGCACGGGCACCTGGCTGTAGAACGTCTCGCCGAGGAGATTCGTTTCCGGATGGCCGCCCAGCGCGATGATCGCGCCGCTCTTGCCGCCGAACGCCTCGACCACTTTTTCCGCGCCGCGCGCGACCGCCGAGAACACCTTCTTCAATGACTCGCTGCGGTCGGTGGTGGCGGCGACCAGCTTGAGGCTGGACAGGAAGTGCTTCGCGTCCGGCGCGCCGAAGACCGGGCCGTTGACCATCACGAAATCCTGGGTCACGTCGCCTTCGCCGCCGGGCAGGCGCGCGCCCGGCACGCCGATCAGCTTGATCGCCATGCCGCGTGGCGTGGAAACCTTGTCGTCGAGCAGGTCGCCGGGCACGGTCGAGAAGCGCATCACCAGCGGATAGCGGCCGCCCTTGGCGAACAGGCCCTGCGCCAGCGCGGGCGGCAGGTCATCGAACACCTGCAGTTCGCCGGTCAGCAGGCCATGGCTCTTCGCATGCACGCCGCGCAAGCCATGGCCGCCGTCCTTGTAGGTGGTCTCGTTGATCTTCTGCAGCGTTTCCAGCAGCGCGTGGATGGTCTCGGCTTCGCCATCTTCGGGCTGCTCGAACGAGGGCTGGTACAGCAAGGGCGCCGCGGGAAATGGGCTGGTCATGATCGAACTCCTGACGGGTAGTCGCCATCAAGGCATAGGCCGGGTCAAGATCCGGTGCACGCGGCGTTGAAGCGCGCGCCATCGAGCGCTCACCCGCTGCGTGGCGGTCGGCGATGGTCTTATCGCCGGCCTGGCCCAGGGTCGCGCTTCGAGCACCAGGTTGAACGGCGTCTGGGCCGCGCGGGGGAAGTGGCTGAAACCGCCGGCGTCGACCACGACCTTGCGCAGGCGTGCTTCACCGGCCTGCGCACCGAGCGCCGGACCGTGGCGGGCCAGCGACACCGGCACGCAGATCAGCGACGAGGCGGCGTAGTACACACGGCCGACCGGGTTCAGGTTTTCCGGCGTGCTGTCGCCGGCGAATGGCTCCACGATCATGCAGGTGCCATCGTCATGCAGTGCCTCGCGCGCATGCCGGGCCGCGCTGTCGGGCGCAGCCATGTCGTGCAGGCAATCGAAGAATGCGATCAGGTCGAAATCGCGGCCCTGATAACTGCTGGCGTCGGCCTGCTCGAAATGCGCGTTCTTGACGTCCGCGGCAACCGCGCGCTTGCGTGCCACGTCGATCGATGGGGCGTGATAGTCGTAACCGATGAACTCCGACTCCGGAAACGCCTTGGCCATCAGCAGCGTGCTGGCGCCGTGGCCGCAGCCGACATCGGCGGCGCGCGCACCGCGTTGCAGCTTGGCGACCACGCCGTCCAGCGCCGGCAGCCATGAGTTCAACAGGTTGGCGTTGTAACCGGCGCGGAAGAAGCGCTCGGTGTCGCGGAACAGGCACGGATGATGCTCGCCCCATTCCATCCCCACGCCGGTGCGGAAGTTGTCGCGGGCGTGCGGGTAGGCGTGGAACAACGCCTGCGCCACCTCATAGGCACCGGGAAGATCGACCGGGCCATCGGGGTCGGCCAGGCACAGGGCCTGTTCCTCGTTGAGTCGATAGGTGCCGGCGTCGGCGTCGTACTCGACGTAGCCGCCGGCCGCCTGGTTGCCCAGCCACTCGCGGACATAGCGCTCGTTGGTATGCGTGCGCGCGGCGAGCTGGGCCGGGGTCAGGGTCTCGCTGGCCAGCGCCTTGTACAGGCCGAGCTCATCGCCGATGGTGACCAGCGCCGCGCTGAAAACGGCGCCGAGATCGCCGACGGCCTTGCCGAGAAATGCGTTGAGTTTCGCTTCGTCGATGGACATGAGGGTGCGCTCCACTGCAGACAGGGGATGCGGCGTGCAAGCTGTGGTTCCGGGCCGCCGCGGGTGTGGAACCGGCTACCTCGTCCTACCGGTGAAAATCCTCGACCCAGTCGTCGTCGAAGGCGCGCAAGCTTGTCGTTGGAGGGCATCGCGGTTACCCGCCGTCCGTCGCCGATGCCGGGTGCATCGACGCTGACATCAGGATGCCGAGCTGACTGCGCCATAGGCCAATTCTAACGCCGGCTTGGGCCTGCGGGACGTCCACGAAGCGCAACGCATCCGTGTGAAATGATCGAGGAACGGCACGTTTGATGCACGGTCGCCGCTCAAAAACCCGCATCAGGCACCTGCCTGTCGCGGCAACGGCAACGCTCGCGGTGATCTGTCTGAGGGACTGCAACGGCAGATCGCGGCGGCGGCGTTCGCTCGTCACACGGCCTAGACGTGATCGGCAGGCACGATAGCTCACGTTTGCTCTCGCGCCATCACCTACAAGGAAGCGTTCCCATGCTGATCACCATCCTGGTTGTTGTCCTCATCCTGGCGCTTGTCGGCGGTCTGCCGACCTGGCGGCATTCCCGTTCGTGGGGCTACGGCCCGAGTGGCGGCATCGGCCTGATCCTGGTGATCCTGCTGGTGCTGTGGCTGCTCGGTCGCCTGTGAGGCAATACCGCGGCACGCGATAACCGGCGATGGATTGTCGCGTGCCGCATCGCATCACTCACCTGCCGGCGTGGCACGCGGCCGGCGCGGCCCGGGCGCGGAATGCCGGCCCTGCGCGGCGTCGATCTCGTCGATCCAGCCCGCGCGTGAATCGGCAAACGCATCGGCATAAGGCACATACGGCTTGATGTCGAGGATCGGCGTGCCATCGAGCAGATCGATGCCGCGCACGCGCAATGCATGTCCCTCGACGCCGACCAGTTCGACGGCCGAAAGGCCGATCGCGTTGGGTCGGTGCGGCGAGCGCGTCGCCAGCACGCTGCGCTTGCCGCCGCCGCGCGGCGGCCGCACCTCGGGTTTCCAGCCTTCGCTGCGGTGGAACATGAAGATCAGCCAGATGCGCTCGAAGCCGGCCAGGTCGCGGAATGCCGCGGCCGGGAAATCCGCCACGAATTCGATGATCGCCTCGGCCAGTGCGCCGCTTTCGGTACCTTCCACCACGGTCGGTTGATGCGGCGCGTCGATGCGCCGCGCATACGGCGAACGCACGAACGCGATCGGGTGGCTGGCATAGCTGCTGGATGGGTCATGCATGGCGATCATCAATACGGAGGCGGAGACGAGTATCCCATCGCCAATCTACCCCGGCGCCGATTACAGTGCGCAGGTTGCCATCGCCGCCGCCGAGGACGCCATGAAATACCTGCTGATGATCTACAGCGACGACACGCTGCTCGATGCACTGCCGGAAGGCGAGTTCGATACACGCATGCGCGGCTGCATCGAGCATGCCGACGGGTTGCGCGAGCAGGGCCGGTTGCTTCATACGCAGCAGCTGGAGGCGCCATCCACGGCCAGGACGATACGGGTCCGCCATGATCGCGTGAGCGTGCTGGACGGGCCGTTTGCCGAGACCAAGGAATACCTGGCTGGCTTCTGCCTGATCGAGGCGGCGGACATGGACGAGGCAGTCCGGATCGCCGCGGAATTCCCATGGACGCGCACCGGCTGCCTGGAGATCCGGCCCGTGCGCGATTTCGATGCGGTGCGGCGCCGGGTAGGTGCATGACCCGGTGCGCGATGAACGCTTTCCAATCGGCCACGTACGCGCAACCATGCAGCCCCGACCCGCAGTGATACGCGCATGAGCAACTACGACGAAGATTTCGATCCCGAACGCGAATTCGACGATGTCGATGAGGATTCCGTGGAGGCGAAGGTGTGGCAGCTGCTGCTGCTGATCAACCCCGGCGACGAGGAAACCGCGCTGCTGCAGTTCACCGATTACCGCGAGGCGGTCGCCGGGCTCGATGCTGACGAGGTGGAACCGATCGAGGTGATCGGCAAGGTGATCGACTGGCGCTCCGGTTTCATTGTCGACGCGCACGACCTGCGCTCGCTGGTGCAGGCGGTCAACGAATTGTCCTCGCGCTGGAACCTGTCGATCGACTGGAACGGCGACCCGGACGACGACGAGTTCTTCGACGACATGGATGCGGCCGAGCTGTTCTCGATCGCCTATGACCGCCTGGCCGAGTTCGGCTACACGCTGTGGGCGTGGGAAACCGATGGCGACACCTACGCCGGCTGGATGACGCTCACCCGCGACGGCGAACCGCTGCGCGAACTGGCCACCGCGCTGGGCATCAACCTGCGGCTGGGCAGCGAAGTCAGCTGAGCCGTATCGCCGGTCCGGTGCTGGCCGCGGCCCGGTCAACAGCCAATCCTTAGTCGTGCCGCAGGAGCGTGATCGATGCATCTTCCTTCGCGCGTGCCTGCGCTCACTCGCCTGCCTTGGCGTGGCACGGTCTTGCTGGCGGCGTTCGTGCTGCTCGCCGCCTGTGCCCATGCGCCCGAACACAACCCGCTGGCGACCTGGGTGCCGTCGCCCAATCACGACGTGCGCCGGGCGCAGCTGATCGTGCTGCATTTCACCGAGCAGTTATCGGTGCAGCAAAGCCTGGATACGCTGCGCAGCGGCAACCGCGACGGGCCGGTGAGCGCGCATTATCTGATCGGCCGGGATGGACACATCTACCAGCTGGTCGCCGACAGCCTGCGCGCCTGGCATGCGGGTGCGGGGCGCTGGGGCACGATCACCGATGTGAACTCCGCCTCCATCGGCATCGAACTGGACAACGACGGCCATGCGCCCTACGCGCCGGCCCAGATCGACAGCCTGCTGCGTCTGCTGGCCGATCTCACCGATCGCCTGCGGATTGCGCGCACGCAGATCATCGGTCACGAGGACCTGGCGCCCACGCGCAGGAACGATCCCGGGCCGCTGTTTCCGTGGAAGCAGCTGGCCGATGCGGGTTTCGGACTGTGGCCGCGGGGCGCGCTGAGCGATCCGCCCGCCGGTTTCGATCCTTGGCTGGCGCTGGGCGAGATCGGCTATCCGCCGGATGACCGCGCCGCCGTCGTGCGCGCGTTCCATCACCACTATCGCGGCATCGAGGGCGACACGCTCGACGCGGAGGATGGGCG
>DAIMGD010000054.1:0-11972 GCA_036724165.1 Rhodanobacter sp. | reverse complement strand
CGCCGCGGCGAGTTCATCGCACTGTGCGTGCGCGAGGCCGGCAAGAGCCTGCCCGACGCGATCGCCGAGATTCGCGAGGCGGCCGACTTCCTGCGCTACTACGCCACCATGGCGCGCCGCCTGTTCGGTCAGCCCGAGCAGTTGCCGGGCCCGACTGGCGAAAGCAATCAATTGTTCCTCAATGGCCGCGGCGTGTTCGTCTGCATCAGCCCGTGGAACTTCCCGCTGGCGATCTTCCTCGGCCAGGTCAGCGCCGCGCTCGCCGCCGGCAATGCCGTCATCGCTAAACCGGCCGAGCAGACTTCACTGATTGGCCATCTGGCCATCCAGTTGCTGCATGCCGCCGGCGTGCCGGTCGACGTGCTGCAGTATCTGCCGGGCGACGGCGCCACCGTCGGTGCCGCGCTGACGAAGGACCCGCGTGTCGCCGGCGTCGCCTTCACTGGCTCCACCGAAACCGCCTGGGCAATCAATCGCGCCCTCGCTGCGCGCAATGCGTCGATCGCCGCTCTGATCGCCGAGACCGGCGGCCAGAACGCGATGATCGCCGATTCCTCCGCGCTGCCCGAGCAGATCGTCAAGGACGTGATCGCCTCCGCCTTCCAGTCCGCCGGCCAGCGCTGCTCCGCCGCGCGCGTGCTGTTCGTGCAGGAAGACATCGCCGACAAGGTCTGCGCCATGCTCACCGGCGCGATGGCCGAGCTGAAGGTCGGCGATCCGGGCCAATTGTCGACCGATGTCGGCCCGGTGATCGACGCGGACGCGCTGAAGATCCTGGTCGACCATGCTGCGCGCATGGACACCGAAGCGAAGAAGATTGGCGAAGTCGCACTCGATCCGTCCACCACCGCCAACGGCACGTTCTTCGCCCCGCGCGCCTACGAAATCCCTTCGCTGGCCACGCTGACCCGCGAAGTG
Source organism: Rhodanobacter sp. (assembly GCA_036724165.1). Taxonomy (GTDB): domain Bacteria; phylum Pseudomonadota; class Gammaproteobacteria; order Xanthomonadales; family Rhodanobacteraceae; genus Rhodanobacter. The sequence continues at coordinate 11,054 of DAIMGD010000054.1, read as the reverse complement.
TTCGGCCCGGTGCTGCACGTGATCCGCTGGAAGGGCAGCGAGCTGGCCCAGGTGGTCGAGCAGATCAACGCCACCGGCTACGGCCTTACCCTCGGCATCCACAGCCGCATCAACGACACCGTCGACTACATCGCCAGCCACGCCCGCGTCGGCAACTGCTATGTCAACCGCAACCAGATCGGCGCGGTGGTCGGCGTGCAGCCGTTCGGCGGCGAGAACCTGTCCGGCACCGGCCCCAAGGCCGGTGGCCCGCACTATCTGCTGCGCTTCGCCGGCGAGCGCACGCTCACCATCAACACCACCGCCGCCGGCGGCAACGCCTCGCTGCTGACGATCGGCGAGTGAATGACGAGTGTTGCCCTCGGTGGTGGTCCGGCACGAGGGCAACAGGCTGTTCTACTGCGCTGCGCCACGGCTGCCGATAACATAACCGCTACAGTGTTCCGCACATCGTCGCCCCGATCGTGCGGCCGCGCATGCGGGACGTGGAATCCCGCGTCACATTCCGAGTAGCCATGAACACACCCAGCGTCGATCTGATCGCCAACCTGCACTCGATGCGCGCCGCCCATGCCCGCGAACCGATGCCGGCCTGGTCCACGCGTGCCGCGCGGCTGCGTGCGCTGGAAGCGCTGGTGCGTGAGCATCGCGAAGCGATCGCCACGGCGATCAACGCCGATTTCGGCTGCCGGCCGGCCGAGGAAACCAGCCTGCTGGAAGTGTTCCCCAGCCTGTCCGCGATCCGCCATGCGCTGGCCAGGGGTCGCCGCTGGATGAAGCCGCGACGGCGGCTGGCCGGGCTGGCATTCCTGCCCGCCCGCATCGAGCTGCGGCCGCAGCCGCTGGGCGTCATCGGGGTGATCGTGCCGTGGAATTACCCGCTGTACCTGGCGATCGGTCCGCTGGTCGACGCGCTGGTGGCGGGCAACCGGGCGATGGTCAAGATGAGCGAATTCACGCCGCGTTTCTCGGCCCTGTTCGCCGAGCTCGTCGCGAAACATTTCCAGCCCGACGAGGTGCTGGTGGTGAACGGCGACGCCGAGGTGGCCCAGGCGTTTTCGGCGTTGCCGTTCGACCACCTGCTGTTCACCGGCTCCACCGCGGTCGGCCGGCATGTGATGCGTGCGGCCTCGGCCAGCCTCACCCCGGTGACGCTGGAACTGGGCGGCAAGTCGCCGGCGATCATCGGCCCCGGCGCGCGTTTCGAACACGCGGTGGAGCGCATCCTGTTCGGCAAGCTGGTCAATGCCGGGCAGACCTGCATTGCGCCCGACTACGTGCTGCTGCCGCGCGCGCAGGTAGCCGCCTTCATCGCCGCAGCGCGTGCTGCCGCTGACCGGCTGTATCCCCGGCTGGGTGAGAACGCGCAGTACGCCAGCATCGTTTCCGACCGCCAGTACCAGCGTATTGCAGCGCTGCGCGACAGTGCCGTGGCGGCGGGCGCGCGTGCCGAAACGCTGGGTGACGATGGCGCAGGCAGCGTGCAACAGCGCCGGCTGCTGCCGGTGCTGCTGACCGGCGTCGACGACAGCATGAGCGTGATGCAGGAGGAAATCTTCGGCCCGCTGCTGCCGCTGCTGCCGTACGACACCCTGGACGAGGCGATCGCCTATGTCGCGGCGCATCCGCATCCGCTGGCGCTGTACCTGTTCGAGCAGGATCGCGCGCTGATCGACCGCGTGCTGGCGCGTACGCTGGCCGGTGGCGTCACCATCAACGACACGCTGTACCACATCGCCCAGCACGGCCTGCCGTTTGGCGGAGTCGGCGCCTCGGGCATGGGCGGCTATCACGGCGAGGCCGGTTTCCGCACGTTCTCGCATGTGAAACCGGTCTTCCAGCAGGCCCGTTTCAACGGCGTCGGACTGCTCAACCCGCCGTATGGCGCGCGTTTCAGGCGCATGCTGCAGCTGCTGTTGAAGCGCGGCTGAAGCGATCCGGCTGAACCACGCTCCTGCTACCCTCCGCATGCGCCGGGACGCCGTCCCGGGCATGCACTCCACCGGCTATCACCATGCAGTGTTTTGTCTATGCCAGTGTGCGCAAGCACGACAGCTACCTGTGGCTGGCGCAACGCGACGCGTTCGAGGTACTGCCCGAATCGCTGGTGCTGCTGCTGGGCGAGTTGCGCTTCGTGATGGAAGTGCAGCTCGACGAGCACCGCAGGTTGCCGGTCGAGGATGCCGAGCAGGTGCTCGAGCATCTGCGAGCCCAGCGCTGGCACCTGCAATTGCCGCCGCAGGAAACCCTGGCGGCCGCCAACCATCCTGCCTACCGGCATGCCATGAAGGACGATCGGGAAGAGTGAGTCAGCGATATCCGCGCCGATAGAAAATCGGCGGCGTTAACACTTGGTTACCGTCTGCCGCCCCAACGATTTCTATACTGTCGCCATGACCCAGCTAAAATCGCGCCGCCGCCCGCCTCTCCTGCAAGCTCTTGCCTGGTTCATTCCAGGACTGGTCGCGGTCGCCGCCGCCGGCCTGGTCACCCATCCGCTGACGCTGATTCCGCTGTTGCTGGCCAACGCGCTGACCATGGCCGCGATCTGCCATGCGATCGGCTTCGATCCCGAGCCGCGCTTCGGTCGCACGGTGTTGCGCCGCGGCGCCGCGCATCTGGTGATGTTTACCGGCTACACCGTGCTGGTGTTCCTGCTGGTCGCGTGGCCGATGCTGCAATTGAGTCAGGCACCCAGCCTCAGCGCGGCGCTGGTGCTGGCCGCGGCGCTGGTGCTGGCGCTGGCCGCACTGTGGCGACTGTGGCCTGCATTCGGGCTGGTGTTCGTCTGGGATGACGCCTATCCGACCCAGCGCGATGGCTCGTGGATCTTCACCGCGACCCTGCGCAGCATCGCGTTCGGCCGGCACCTGTCGCATGAGGAACGCTTCTTCAGTCACTTCCTGCCGGCCGCGCTGGCGCTGCTGCTGCTGGCCTTCGGCGCGGTCGCGCTGACCGGCCTGTACGGCGTGCTGCCCTACGAGCCACGCATCGCGGCATTGGCACTGTACGGTGTCGTGCTGTTGCCGCTGGGCTGCCTGGTCATCGCCAACCGCACGCTGCGCGCGTTGCTGTGCGGCCGCCGCGGCAATCGAGCCGTGGCATCCGCTACGAACGCCGGCGCAAGCCCGGTCGTGTCGCACGTGACGGTGCCGCTGAACGAACAGGAGCGCACCGCCGGCACCCCCGAGCAGGCCGAGGCACTGCTGGCCGCCACCCGTGACGGTGACATCGAGCGCGCGCTGGCGCTGGTGGAAGCCGGCGCCGATCCCGACACGGTGCCAAAGGCCGACGACCGTGACCAGCGTCCGGTGCTGATGCTGGCGGCGCTGCTGCCCGATACCCATCTGCTGCGTGCGCTGATCGCCAAGGGCGCCGACGTGAACCGTGCCAGTGGCGGTATCACCCCGCTGCTCGCTGCTACCCGCGACAGCTGGCACGGGCGTGCCGAAGCCGTGCTGACCCTGCTCGCCAACGGCGCCAGTCCGCTGGTCACCGATGCCGACGGCAATACGCCGCTGCACGGCGCCGTGCTCAGTGGCGACGCGGGCGTGGCGGCGATGCTGCTGGATGCTGCCGCCCCGATCAACGCCTTGAACAAGGCCGGCATCAGCGCGCTGGCCGTGGCCTGCCGGGCGGCCAACTGGCCGCTGGCGAAATTTCTGCTGGAACACGGCGCCAAGGCCACCCCGGCCGACGGCGAACCCGCCCTGGTCGCCGCCGCCGGCATCGCCGACGACGACGTCACCGGGGTCAAGCTGTTGCTCAAGCATCGCGCCGCAGTGAATGCGGTCGATGCACGCCATCGCCACGCCCTGCTCGGCGCCGCCGCCGAAGGCCATGAGCAGATCGCCCGCGTGCTGTGCGCGGCTGGTGCCGACATCACGCTGGCCGACCATCACGGCAGCACCGCGCTGATGGAAGCGGCGCGTGCCGGTGCGATCGGCATCGTGCAGTTGCTGGCCGATGCGCAGCCGGATGCGCGCGTGCGCGATCACCACGGTCGTGATGCGCTGACGCTGGCCTGCCAGTCACCGCATGCGCATGGCGAAACCGTGTGTGCACTGCTCGCGCTGGGTGCCGAACCAAAAGCGCCGGGCAGCGATGGTCGCAGCGCGCTCGATCACGCCGCTGCCGCCGGCCGCTGGGATCTGGTCGCGCTGCTCGATCCGGAAACCCCATTGCCCGCCAGCCACAGCCGTGACCTGCTGGCCGAAGGTGCCGACACGCCCGCACATCTGCTCGACGCGCTGCGCTTCGGCCACTGGGCGATCGTGTCGAGCTTTGCCGAACGCGTGCGCGAATGGCCGCAGGCACAGTTGGCGCAGCTGTATCTGGATCTGACCACACCCGGCCTCGGCGCGGCACGCCGCTGGCTGCTCGAACACGGACTCGATGCCGAAGCGCGGCTGGAAGCACCGCGGCTCGACGATGCCGAAACCCACGAAACACCGGCGTTGCCGCCGCTGGGCCGGCGCCTGTTCGATGCCTTGCTGCAGCAGTTGCCGAACTCGACCGAGGCACTCGATGACCTGCTGCAGGCCGGCGCCAGCCCGGCCGGTGCCGGTCTGCTGGCGCAGGCGCTGTCGCGCCTGCACGGTGCGGCGCAGAGCGCCGCGCTGCCGCTGAACCTGCTTGAGCGCGGCGCGGATCCGTTCGGCCCGGACGCGCGCGATCGCACCCCGCTGCACCTAGCCGTGGTCAACGCGCAGCTTGAACTGCTGCAGACCCTGCTGGCACGCGGCTGTGATCCGAACACGCGCGACCGCGATGGCCGCACGCCCTTGTTTGCCGCGCTCGAGCATGGTGCCCAGGCATTGCCGCTGGTGCGCGCGCTGATCGCGCATGGCGCCAATCCGGAAGCGGCCGATGCCAATGGCGAAACGCCACTGGGGCTGGCGCTCGAACATCCGGCGGTGGAGCGCTGGCTGGACTGGCGCGACTGGCCGCGCCCGCATCGCCCCTTGCGCGCCGACGACCTGCCCGCCGCCGCCGCCGCCGGTGCACTGGCGACGGTGCAACGGCTGCTGGAACTGGGCTTTGCGGTCGATACCCGCGATGCCCAGGGTGCCTCGGCATTGCTGCGCGCGTGTGGCGCCGGGCATCGCGACATCGCCGCCTGCCTGCTGGATGCCGGCGCGGATCCATCGCTGGCCGCACGCAGCGGCGTGACACCGTTGGCCGCCGCGGTCGCCGCGCGTCGCGAAGCGCTGATCGGCTTGCTGCTGGAGCGTCGGGTCGACACGGACCAGCGCCTGCCGAACGATGCCACCGCACTGATGGTCGCCGCGGCCATCGGCTATCCGGAGATCGTCGAGGCGCTGCTGGATGGCGGCGCCGACGTCAACGCGGTCGATGCGGGCGGGCGCAGCGCGCTGCATGCCGCCGCGCAGTTCGGCTTCGAGCACAGCGACAGCCTGCGCGCGCGGCGGTTGTTCGATGGCCTGCTCAAACGCGGCGCCGACATCAATCACGCAGACAGCGAAGGCAAGACACCGCTGCTGCTGTTGCTCGGCTCGCAACTGCGGCCCGGCAGCGACTGCGATGCCACGCATATCGGCGCACTGGTGCCGCTGCTGCTGGACGCCGGCGCCAGGGTCGAGCATGCCGACCAGCGCGGCGTCACCGCGCTGCACGCCTGCGCGATGCATGCGCTGCTGCCGCCGGCGCGCGTGCTGCTGGCACGCGGCGCCGACCGCAATGCGGCGGATGCGTTCGGTCGCACTGCCGCCGACGTGGCGCGGCAACTGGGTTATGTCGATATCGCGCACGAACTGGCGGCACGCGTCGGTGCGATCCCGAGCGTGCGGCAGACCCTGCGGCAGCCCGCGCAACCCACCGACTGAGCCGCATCACGCTGGCTCACTCAGTTCAGATGTCCGTAGCGCTGTCGATCACTCAGAACTGTTCCGGTTCCACCTTGCCTTTTTCGCGCGCCCGCTCGGCGCCCGGCTCGGCGTCCGCCTCGAACAGCTGCTGCAGGTCGACCAGCGCATCGCGGGTGCTCTGGATCAATTGGGTTTCGTCGTCGTAAACCAGCGACTGCTTCTTCAGCAGGTCCTCGTCGTAACGGCGAAAGCGTTCCACCCGGTCGGCCGCCAGCTCGGCCGACAGGCCCAGCGCCTGCAGCGTCTTGCGGGTCATCTTCAGGCTGGAATGGAAGGTCTCGCGCACCGGCTCCTGCACGCCCATGTCCATCAGCCGGAACACGTGCTGGCGGTTGCGCGCACGCGCGATGATCTTCAGGTGCGGGTATTGCCGCCGGACCAGCCGCGCGGTGCGCAGGTTCGCTTCCGGATCGTCGGTGGCCAGCACGAACACCTCGGCCTTGTCGGCCTGCGCCGCGCGCAGCAATTCCGGCCGCGCCGGATCGCCGAAGAACAGGTTGACGCTGCCGAAGCGGCGCGCGAAATCCACCTGCTCCACCGAATGTTCCAGCGCCACGAACGGGATGTTCTGCGCGCGCAGCACGCGGGCGATGATCTGCCCCATCCGCCCGAAGCCGGCGATGATCACCCGCGGCGGGGCGGTGTCGATGGTGTCGAATTCGCGCGTCGGCTTCTTCGGTTTCACATTCAGCAGTTTCGCCGCCAGCACCACCAGCAACGGTGTCAGTGCCATCGACAGCGTGATTGCCAGCACCAGCGCATCACGCTGGCCGACCTCGATCAACTGCTGTTCGGCCGCCTGCCTGAGCACCACGAACGCAAACTCGCCGCCGCAGGCCAGCAGCACCACCAGGCGCAGGGTATCGGAGCGGTTGAGTCCGCCGAGCAGCCGGCCCAGCGGCCATAGCAGAAGGCCCTTCAACAGCAGCAGCGCGGCGACCAGGCCGAACACCAGGGCCGGCCGGTGCAACAGCAGCGACAGATCCATCGACATGCCGACGCTGATGAAGAACAGCCCCAGCAGCAGGCCCTTGAACGGCTCGATATGCGATTCCATCTCGTGCCGGTATTCCGAATCGGCCAGCAGCACGCCGGCCAGAAACGCACCCAGCGTGGCGGACACGCCGGCCAGCTCCATCAGCAGCGCGACACCCATCACCACCAGCAGCGCGGTGGCGGTGGACACCTCCACCGAGTCGGCGCGCGCCACGAAACGGAACACCGGCCGCAACAGGTAACGACCGCCGACCACCACCGCCAGGATCACCCCGATCGTGCGCAGCACACCGAGCAGGTCGAAGCCATGGCTGGCCGAGGAGGACGCCAGCAGCGGCACCGCGGCAATCAGCGGAATCGCGGCCAGGTCCTGGAACAGCAGGATCGAGAACACTTCGCGGCCATAGGCCGAGCCGGCCTCCTTGCGCTCGGCCAGGATCTGCAGACCGAACGCGGTCGACGACAGCGCCAGGCTGCCGCCCACGATCGCAGCCGCATTACCCGCCAGGCCGAACAGGTAGTAGCCCGCCGCACCGATCGCCAGGCTGCAGCTCAACACCTGCAACGCGCCGGTACCGAACACCGAGCGGCGCATCACCCACAGGCGCTGCGGCGACAGCTCCAGTCCGATCACGAACAGCATCAGCACGATGCCGAATTCGGAAATCGCCGCCACCCCGCCGGTGTCGTCGATCAGCCCCAGCAGCTGCGGCCCGATTGCCACGCCGGCCAGCAGGTAGCCCAGCACGGAACCCAGCCGGAACCGTTTGGTCAACGGCACCGCGATCACCGTGGCCAACAGGAATACCACCGCGGTCTTCAGGAAATGAAAGCTGTCCACGTGGCTACGACTCCCGTCAGCGAGCCCCGATTATTCCACGCAGCCCGCGCCCGTGCGGTCCGCTCGCGTACTCGGCAAGTTTTCGCTGCGCCGGCGCGGCTTCCGAAAAAAGTCAGGCCCGCACATGGCGGGCCTGACTGGAGGCAACACGGCTCATCCGTTCCGGAGGAACCCGGCTTACTTTGCCGGCGCGTCCTTCAGGCCCCGATCGATCAGCATCGGCTCGATGCTGGGATCCTTGCCGCGCCATGCCTTGTACATCTTGGCCAGGTCTTCGGTATTGCCGCGCGAAAGAATCATCGCGCGGAAGCGATCACCGTTGGCGCGGCTCAGCCCGCCGTTGTCCTGGAAGCCCTCGAACGCATCGTCGGCGAGCATCTCGGTCCACAGGTAGGCGTAGTAGCCGGCGGCGTAGCCGTTGCCCCAGATGTGCTGGAAGTAGCTGGAACGGTAGCGCGGCGGCACGTAGCTGAGATCGATCTGGTCCTTCTTCAGTGCCGCCACTTCAAACTGGTCGGCATTCTGCAGCGGCGCATCCGCCGGCAGCGTGTGCCAGTTCATGTCAAGCAGTGCGGCGGCCACCAGCTCGGTCATCTCGTAGCCCTTGTTGAAGTTGCGCGCCTTGGTCATCTTGTCAACCAGCGCCTGCGGCATCGGCTCGCCGGTCTTGTAGTTCTTCGCGTAGTGGGCGAATACCTTGGGATTGGTCGCCCAGTGCTCGTTGAACTGCGACGGAAACTCGACGAAGTCACGCGCGGTATTGGTGCCGGACAGGGTCGGGTATTCCTCGTCGGCAAAGATGCCGTGCAGGCCATGGCCGAACTCGTGGAACATGGTGATCACGTCGTCCATCGACAACAGGGCCGGCTGGCCCGGCTGCGGCTTGGTGAAGTTGGCGACGTTGTAGATCACCGGCTTGGTGCCGAACAGCTTCGACTGGCCGACGAAGTTGTCCATCCACGCGCCGCCATTCTTGTTGTCGCGCTTGAAGTAGTCGCAATAGAACAGCGCCAGCGACTTGCCGTCCTTGTCGAACACCTCGAACACGCGCACGTCCGGCTGGTACACCGGAATGTCCTTGCGCTCCTTGAAGGTCAATCCGTACAGCTGGTTGGCGGCATAGAAGACGCCGTTCTGCAGCACGTTGTCCAGCTCGAAATACGGCTTGATCTGCGACTCGTCGAGATCGTACTTCGCCTTGCGTACCTGCTCGGCATAATGTTCCCAGTCCCAGGCGGCCACCTTGAAGCCACCGTGCTGCTGGTCGATCACGGCCTGGATGTCCTTCGCCTCCACGCGCGCCCGCGCGGTGGCCGCCGGCACCAGGTTTTCCATGAACTTGATCGCCGTCTCCGGCGTCTTCGCCATCTGGTCGTCCAGTTTCCACGCGGCATAGTTCGGGAAGCCGAGCAGCTTGGCCTGTTCGGCGCGGATCTGCGCAATCCGCTCGATCGTGGCGCGGGTGTCGTTGGCATCGCCCTTCTCGGCGCGATCCCACGAGTTCTTGTACAGCGCCTCGCGCGTGGCGCGGTCGTTCAGATCCTGCAGCGCCGGCTGCTGGGTGGTGTTCTGCAGCGAGATCACCCACTTGCCATCGAGCTTGCGGCCCTTGGCCGCCTGCGCCGCGGCCGCGACATCCGCATCGGAAAGCCCGGCCAGCTTGCGCTTGTCGTCCACCGTCAGCGCGCCGTTCTTGGTCGCGGCCAGCAGCTTGTTGGTGAACTGCGTGCTGAGCGTGGATTCCTCCTTGTTGAGCTCCTTCAGCTTGGCCTTGTCGGCATCGGACAGCTTGGCGCCGGCATGCACGAAGTTGCGGTAAACCACCTCGACCAGTCGCTGCGATTCGGGGTCGAGCTTGAGCGAATCGCGCTGGTTGTAGACCGTCTCGACGCGCTGGAACAGCTTGCTGTTGAGATAGATCGCATCCTGATGGGCGGCCAGTTTCGGCGCCTCGATCTCCTGCACCTTCTGCAGCGCGTCGTCGGTATTGGCGCCGGTGACGCCGCCGAACACGGCCAGCACGCGATACAGCATGACGCCGGATTTCTCCATCGCCACAAACGTGTTCTTGAATGTCGGCGCCGCCGGGTTGTCGGCGATCTTGCGGATTTCGGCGAGCTGCCGCGTCATGCCTTCCTCGATCGCCGGCTGGTAATCGCTGTCCTTGATCTTGTCGAACGGCGGTGCCTGGAACGGCAGCGTGCTGGCGCTGAAGAACGGGTTGCTGCTACCGCCGGCGCTGGACGCCGGTGCGGCGGCGACGGCTGCCGAAGCGGCCGCACCCAGGGCAATGGAAGTGGCAATCACGATCATGCGGAGACGGGACATCTGGTTTCCCCAAGTGGTGTGTCCATGAGCGGACACGATAAGGCTCGAACTTCCGACTGTACCGACACCGGCGAGGTTTTTCGTAGCCCGAAAGTCACTCGCTGGCCGCCGGAATCGGCTTCAGCTCACGCTGCGCGCATGTCGCGCAGCTGCCATGCCGCACCGATCAGCAGATACAGCCGGTGCCGTACCACGCTCATCGGCAGGCTGGTGAGCAGATCCACCTCGGTGTGCAGGTCGGCGACCTTCGCCGTCACCTGCGCAGCCGGATCGGTGGCGGCCAGTGCCGTATCCACCGCGTCCGGATCCGGCTGCGCGGCACGCCAGCGGTCGAACAGGCCGTCCTCGCGCAGTGCCTGCTGCAGCGCGGCGGCAAAGTCGTTCGGGCCGGCGCCGGCGTAGGCAAAGCGTGGGTCATCGCCGCGCGCACGGGCCAGATCGGCGATGGAAAGGTAATAGTGGTTACGTGCCATGCTGCCTCCGGCGTTGGGTTGCGGGCCTATCCAAGCACGAACAATGTGAAGTTCAACCCAAGGCCCTCACGGCGGCGTGCAGCCGCGCGGCCGCCGGTGCCGGCGCGATGCCGTGCGGCAACACGCCCAGACACGGTGCCGGCAGCAGTTCGCGCAGGGTCGCCAGGTTTTCTTCCAGCGCCGCCATCGCCGGATCAACGCAATTGCCGATCCAGCCCAGCAGCCGGCAGCCATCGGCCTGGATCGCGCGCGCGCTGAGCAGCGCATGATTCAGGCAGCCCAGCCGCAACCCGACCACCAGGATCACCGGCAGCTGCCACTGCCTGGCGATATCCGCCGCGGAGAGTCCGGCCGCCAGCGGTACCAGCCAGCCGCCCACGCCTTCGACCACGATCCGCTGGTGACCGCCGGACAATTGATCGAACGCCGCACGCAACGGCGGCAGCGAGATTTCCACGCCGGCATGCGCGGCCGCCAGATGCGGCGACAGCGGATCGCGCAGGGCGACCGGATTGATCCATGCATACG
>DAIMGD010000053.1:0-11986 GCA_036724165.1 Rhodanobacter sp. | reverse complement strand
CGGCGCCGGAGATCGAGGCGTTCTCCTTGTACAGGATGCCGATCGCGGCGGCGGTAAGCAGGTAGTCGACGATGCCGTCGTCATTCGCCTTCGGGCAGAAGCGCAGGTAGTAATGGCCGACCGCGGGCACGATGCCGGCCGCGCCATTCGTGGGTGCCGTCACCACGCGACCGCCGGCGGCGTTCTCCTCGTTGACCGCGAGTGCGTACAAGTTCACCCAGTCCAGGATGGTCAGTGGATCGCGCAGCGCGGCTTCGGGCTGGTTGCGCAATTCCTCGGCCATCGCCGGTGCGCGACGCTTGACCTTCAGGCCGCCAGGCAGCACGCCGGGCGAACGCAGGCCGCGCGTGACGCAATCCTGCATCGCCTTCCAGATCGTCAGCAGGCCGTCGCGGATCTCCGTCTCGCTGCGCCAGACTTTTTCGTTCGCCATCGTCAGCTGCGCGATGGTGAGGCCGTGCTGCTTGCACAGCGCGAGCATTTCGTCGCCGGTGTTGAACGGGTAGGGCTGCTCGGTGGTATCGGCGACGATGCGGTCCTCCGCGGCTTCGTCGGTGTTCACCACGAAGCCGCCGCCGACCGAGTAGTAGTCACGGCTGGCCAGTTCGTTGCCATCGGCGTCGTAGGCGGAGAAGCGCATGCCGTTGGTGTGGAACGGCAGCTTCTGGCGCTTGTTGAAAACCAGGTCGCGTTTTTCCTCGAACTCGATCTCGTGTTTGCCGAGCACGCGCAAGCGCTGCGTGCCGCGGATGCGTTCGAGCGTCTGCGGGATCCGGTCGGGATCGACGGTGTCCGGATGCTGGCCCTCGAAGCCGAGCAGCACCGCCTTGTCGGTGCCGTGGCCGCGGCCGGTCATCGCCAGCGAGCCATACAGCTCGGCGCGCACGCGGGTGACCCGGGCCAGCACGCCTTTCTCTTCCAGCCAGCGCTCGGCGAAGCGTGCGGCCGCGCGCATCGGTCCGACCGTATGCGAGGACGACGGCCCGATGCCGATCTTGAACAGGTCGAATACGCTGACGGCCATGGTTGCACTGCTGGGGAAGGGAGTGAACCGGTTATTCTACGCGGCGTCCCCGCATTTGGCAGTCCATTCGCAAGCGCATGTCCGATCTGATCCTGTACCAGCGCGATTACTGTCACCTGTGCGATCTCGCGCTTGCCGTGCTGGCCGAGGCGCGTGCGCCGGATTTCGACAGCGTGTGGGTCGACGACAGCGAGGCGCTGGAACAGCTGTACGGCACCCGCCTGCCGGTGCTGCGCGATGGACGGAACGGGCGCGAGCTGGACTGGCCGTTCGATGCCGCGGCGGTGCGCCGCTTCCTCAGCGATGATGCAGCTTCAGCCGCTTGAGGATTTCCTCGCGCGCCTCGCGCAGGATCGAATCGCGGTCGAGGCTGGCGACGATCTCGGCGACCGCACGCTTGGCGCCGGCTTCGCCCCAGGACTTGCCGGCGACCAGATAGCGTTCGGCGGCGCGGCCGATTAGCACGGTGGCGTACCAGCCCAGCGCGCCCTGCGCGGCGGCGGTGACCACCACCGACAGGCCCGCGCTGACGCCTTTCAAGGCCGAGGCGACCAGCTGCAGGCCCCAGACCGCTCCCATCAGTGCAGCCATCTGGGCGGAGATCAACGCGACCAGCCGGCCGGATTCGGCGCGGGTCAGCGGCAGGCCGTAGACGCGCGACAGCTGCACCACCATCGCCGCGTCCAGGCCGGCCGCGGCGAGCAGGTCGGCGACCGGAATCGGATTCAGCGCGACCGCCACGCCCTTGGCGATGCAGTAGTTGTGGATCAGCTTCGCCGCGACTGCCTGCCGTGTCTGCGCGATGCGCGCGCTGACCTGGTCGGTGAGCCGGCCGGCGTACAGTCCGGCGTTGATCGCCGACAGCGTCTTGCCTTCGCGCGCGGCGATCGCCAGCAGCCGTTCGCGCAGCGCGGCGACGTCCGGCGAACGCACTTGTTCGTGTGACTGTTCGTGCCGACGCGCATCGACTTCGACCACGCGCTGCGCAGCCGGGTGCGCGGCCACCGCGAGCACGTCTTCCGCACGCACCAGCCCGGCCACGCGCAGGCGCAGATGCGCCAGCAGGTCGGCGAGTTCATCGGCGCCGTAGCGGTCGGCCTTGTTCAACGCCAGCAGCAACGGGCGTTGGGTGGCGGCGAGCGTTTTCAACGCGTCGAGCTCCTCGCGGGTGAGGTCGCCGTCGCCGACGAAGATCACCAGATCACTGACCTCGGCCACTTCGAACGCGAGCCGCTCGCGCGCCTCGCCATCCAGTTCGTTGATGCCGGGTGTATCGATCAGCACCAGTCCGTCGTGCTGCGCCTCATCCAGCATCGCGTGCGCGGCATCGGTGGTGGTGCCATGCAATACGCCAACCGTGAACGCCTCGCGGCCGAGCAGCGCATTGCCCAGCGCCGATTTGCCGGTGGAGACGCGGCCGAATACGGAGACATGCAGTTCGCCGCGTTCGAGCTTGTGCAGCATGTTCTCGATGCGGCCGAAATCGGCGGCCAGTTCGCTGCGCACCGAGGCCGGGATGGCCGGGTCGTCGAGCAGGCTGCGCAGGCTGTCGGCCACCCGGGTCGAGCCCATGGCAGCAGGGCGTGGCGCAGGCGTCGAGGGTGTGTCGGTGGCCGGCGCGATCCAGCCGCGCAGGCGCCGCCACAGGTTGTCGCTCGCCACGTTTATTTCGGTGCGAGCTGCAGGTGCGCGGTGATTTTCACGTCCGCGCCGATCACCGAGGTGTCGGCGTAGTCGCCGCCACCCACGCCGAAATCGAGTCGCTTGACGGTGCCCGTCACGTCCAGCGTGGCGCCGTTGCCCTGAGGCTTGAACGTGACATCGAGACTGACCGGCTTGGTCACGCCGCGCAGGGTCAGGTTGCCGTCGGCGATAACCTGCGCACCGTTCTGATGGAAGCCGGTGCTGACGAAATGCGCTTGCGGGAATTTCGCCACGTCGAAGAAATCCGCTCCGGGCAGCGCGCCATCGCGATCCTTGTCGCCGGTCTTCACACCGGCCAGCGTCACCTCGACGTCGAACTTCGAGCTGGCGAGCTTGGCCGCGTCGTAGCTGATTGCCGCGGTCCACTGGTCGAAGTGGCCATTGAAGGTCTCACCCTGGAAGGTATCGCTGAAACCGAGCGTGCTCGCCGCGGGCTGCACGGTGTAGTCGGTTGCGCCGGCAACGCCCGGCAGGGCGAGTGCGAGCAGCATGACAAGGCGTTTCATCGGGATTCTCCTCGTTGCGCAGAGTCGTTTTTTTGCAGGCGGCCGAATGGCAGCATCCGCCGCAGCACATTGTCGTTGTCGAACACATGGTGCTTCAGCGCCGCGCCGACATGCGCCACCAGCACCAGCAGCAGGAACCAGAACAGGTATTCGTGCACGGCATGCGCGAAATGCGATTGATCGGTGTTCTTGGCAGCCAGCGCCGGCAGGTTGAACAGCTTGAACCATTGCAGCGGCTTGCCGGTGAGCGAGTTGAACCACCAGCCGCTGAGCGGCAGCGCCAGCATCAGTACGTACAGCACGCCATGCACGACATGCGCGGCCATTTGCTGCCAGCGCGGCGCCGGCTCGTCACGCGGACGAGCGTCGCCCCAGCGCCACACGATGCGCAACAGCACCAGCGCCAGCACGGTCAGCCCGATCGACTTGTGCAGGGCAAGCCAGTTGATCTTCTGCATCGGCGAACGGGCCAGGTCCATCAGCAGGCCGAAGGTGCCGTTGCCCAGAATGGCCAGCGCGATGATCCAGTGGAAGAACCTGGCGACCGAACCCCATTGGCGATTGTTGCTGCGCAGGCTCATGGCTGCTCCTTCGAAGGTTGACTGGCGTGTTCATCGCGGATCGCCTCGATCTCCAGCCACACGCTCACCTGGTGGCCGATCGAGCCGGCATTGCTGGTGATGCCGAATGCATTGCGATCGAGCAGGGTGGTGGCGGAGAAACCGGCCACGGTGTGCAGGCCGAAGATGGTCTGCGCTGCGCGGTTGAAGGTGAACGGCAGGCTCAGCGGCTGGCTGACGCCACGCAAGGTCAGCAGGCCATGCAGCACGCCGTGATGGTCGTCCTTGCGCTCGACGCTGGTGCTGACGAAGTGCGCGTAGCGGTTGCGTTCGCAGTCGAGCAGGGCCGGTTTGCAGACGCCCTTGTTCCAGTCCGCGTCGCCCATGTCCAGGTTGGCTACATCGATATCCAGTTCGGTGGCCGCGCTGCTCCAGTCGTCCGGGTCGAAGCGCAGCCAGCCCCCGGCGATGTGCAGCCGTCCAAACGGCCGCGAGTAGCCATCGTGATCGATGCTGAAGACGATCTGGCTGTGCACCGTGTCGTAGCGATAGCTGGCGCTGGCGGCGTGCGCCGTGAGCGGCAGCAGGATCGCCGCGAGCCACGGCAGCCAGCTGATTGAGCGTGAGTGGAGCATGGGCGGAAGTCTGGCCGATCCTGACGGGCGGCGCCAGCAGCCTGCGGCGGAACGGATTGTTTCGCTGGCGCGTGCCATGCGCAAGCCGGGCTCAGTGCGTCGCCGGGGGTTCATCGCGTTCACGCCAGGCGTCGACGGTCAGGGTCGCCAGTTGTCGCAGCCGCGTGCTGCCGGCATCGGCGAGCAGTTCCTTCAGGCGCGCGCCGGCATCGCCCTGATCCAGCGTCTGCCGTTCGGCCAGCGAGGCTGCGAGCGCGCGACCCATGGAATCGAAAATCAATGCGTAGGCAAACGCGTGCAGCACGCCACCACCCAGCGTGCCGAGGCCGGGGAACGCCTTCAATGCGTTGCCGGCAACGGCCAGCACGATCGAACTGCCGGTGCGCAGGGTGAGCCGCGCCTGGCGCACGAAATCCTCGATCTGCACCTCGCTGGCGCGCACGCCATACAGATGGGCCAGCTCGCGGGTGAGGCCGGTGGCGAGCACGCCCTGAATCAGCAGATCGCTGCCCGGTGCCACCGCGGCCATCGCCCCGACCACCGCGCGCCGCGCGTATTTGCGCACGATGCGCTCGGCTTCACCGGCGCGGTTGCGTGCCTCCAGCGTGCCGGTACGTTCGTGCAGGCCGGCCAGCACGGCGTGTTCGCGCAGCCCTTCCAGTGCGTCGGCGCCGGGTGAGGTCAGTCGATCGAGCGCTTTCAGCAGCGGCTCGATCGCGGGCTTGCGCTGGCGCTCGATCGATTCGCTGCTGCCGTCGGCGAGCTGGCGCTGGTAGCGCTCGCCGCCGCCGGCGCTGATCGCCAGCACGGCGGCGGCGATGCCGCGTGATTGCTGGCGCAACCTGGCCAGGAGCTGGTCGCGCTCGGCGGGCGTCCATTGATCGACCTTGTTCAGCACCAGCAGCAACGGCTTGCCGAAATCCGCCAGCCAGCGAAGTTCGTCGGCCTGGCTGCGGTTGAGGTCGCCGGCGCACAGATAGATGACCGCGTGCGCGCGCAACGCTTCCTCGCGTGCCAGCGCTTCGTGTGCTTCGCCGCCGGCCTCGCGGCTGCCGGGGACGTCGGCCAGCACCAGGCTGCGGCCGTCGGGAAGCTGTCCGTCGTGGTGGCCGACGTTCCGGGTGGTGCCGCCGCGCACGTCGCTGGCGATCAGCGCATGCGGTGCCAGCGCGCGGATCAGGCTTGACTTGCCGGTGGAGATTTCACCGAACAGCGCGACGTAGACGCGGGCGCTGGTGCGACGACGATCAAGCTCGCCGAGCTCCGCCGTCAGCGCAGCGGTATCCGCACCGCGCCCGCGCAACTCATCGATGCGCAGTTCCAGGCTGCCGCGATCCGGAGCGGGCATCGGCCGGCGCCGGCGTCGCGGGCGGAACAGCCACCACAACGCGAGCAGGCCCGCGGCCGCAAAGATCGCCAAGGCAACGCCCAGTGTCCACTGCAGCCATGCCGGCAGGGCCAGGAATCGCTGCGCCAGTGCCAGCGCGCGCTCGGCGGCAGCGAGCAGCAGCCACAGCAGCGCGGCAGCGGCCAGCGCGGTCATCAGCAATCGCAGGCGTCGTGACATGCGCGCATTCTATCCGTTGCGACCTGCCGGCATCGGCGAGGCGACGGCCTGCTTTTTCGCCGCAGCCATGGAAGTGTCGTTTCACGCCTTGGGTCACGCTCGCGAGCTCGCTGCATCGAACGGGTTTTGGCATGATGCGTGGCACAGGGGAATCAACGCATGTTCGCAGCGATCGTGCTGAATGCAGTCTTGGCGATTTCCGCGACGGCGCCCGTCGCGGGAAGCACGGCGATGGCTGCGGTTTCCGCGCTCGCGGCGCCGGCGCAGTTGCCGCTGGCGACGCCGCAGTTCCGTCGTTACGGGGTAGCCGACGGCGTGCCGAATGGCGCGATCTACGCGGTGACGCAGGATCGCGACGGCATCATGTGGTTCGCCACCGCCGGCGGCCTGATGCGTTACGACGGCGTCAGCTTCACGCTGTTCCGGCATGCCGAGGCCGATCCGCAGTCGCTGCCGGCGAATCCGGTGTACGCGATTTTCGTCGACCGCAGCAACCGCGTCTGGGCCGGCGGCATCTCCAGCGGCCTGGTCATGCTCGACAAGCGCAGCGGACACTTCCGGCACTGGGTGCATGACGATGCGGTGCCATCCAGTCTGGCCGGCAACGAGGTCTGGAGCATCGCGCAGACCACCGATGGAACGATGTGGATCGCGACCCAGGATGGCCTCGAACGCATGCGTCCGGACGAGCGCGGTTTCGAACATGTGCCGCTGCACGTGGACGGCAGGCATGCCGATTCGTTCGGATCGACACGCGCCCTGTTCGCCGATGCGGGCGGCCGCTTGTGGATCGGTGCGGAAAGCGGCATCTACGTGCGCGAACCCGATGGCACGATCAGGAAGGTACCGGTGGATCGCGGATTTCTCGGCGATGCGGGCAAGAGCTGGCGGATCGACGGCGGCCACGGGGAGACCAGGGTCGCGGTGACCGGTGGCCTGCTGATCATCGGTGCCGATGGCATCGCGCGGCCGCTGGCGAACCGCCAGCTCGCTTCACGACGCATCATGAGCAGCACCCGCGATGTGCTCGGACGATTGTGGATCGGCACCGCCGATGGCGTGTTTCTCGATGGCGGACATGGCGACCTGCAGCTGATCCAGGGCCAGCCGCTGCTGCCCGGCGGCCTGCCCGGCGACAAGACCTGGCAGACCATGCTCGATGCGGAAGGTGGCTTGTGGATCACCTTCGACAACTCCGTCATCGGGTACCTGCCGCCGGGCTGGAACGGATTTGCCCGCTTTACCCACATCCCGGATGACCCGCGCAGCCTGGCCGGGATCGCCGCCTCCACGATCCATCTCGGGCATGACGGCGCGTTGTGGGTGGGCGGCGACAACGGCTGGGTCGACCGCCTCGATGCGACCAGTGGCCGCGTGCAGCACGTGTTGCAGGGCATGCACGGGCAGGTGGTGGCGATCACGGAAGATCCACGCGGGCGTGTGTGGATCGACGACCCGCCGCTGCTGCACGTGCTCGATCACGGCAAGCTCTCGTCGATCGAGCTCGGCCACGCCCGGGTGACGCGCCCGGTGCTGGTCTGTGCCGGCGACGACGGGCGTATCTATGTCGCCTCGTGGTCGCAGGGCCTGTTCCAGGTCGATCCGGACAGTCTGGTGATCTCACCGGTGCCATCGGAGCCGGCAGACGACAACGCGCTGCTGCCCGACCAGATCGTCTTTCACGACGGCGCCGTCTGGTATGCCAGCGCGGGCGGCCTGCAGCGCATGGACAAGCAGAGTGGCACGCTGCGTTTTGTTCCGGGTACTCCGCGCCGGGAAATCCTGTTCCTGTCGTTCGACGATGACGCCGGTTTCTGGCTGGCCACCATGTCGGTCATCGAACACTATCGCTACCGCAACGGTATCGCCGTCCGCGACGACAGCATCGACTACCGCACGGAACTGGCCGGCTCCGACCTGAGCGGGATGCAGGTCGACCGGCAAGGCCACCTGTGGATATTCGCCAACCCGGGATTGCGCGAATTCGATCGGCATACGCGCCGGTTCAAGGCGTTCGGTCCCGCGCAGGGCCTGTCCAATGCGAATTTCAGCAGCGGCGAAAATCCGCTGGGGCCGCACGGCACGATGTTCGCCGCCAACAGCGGCGGGGTGGTGGCGTTCGCGCCCGAACGCCTGCTGCAATCAGCGACGTCCTCGCCGCGGCCACCGGTCACGCTGGCCTATCTCAACGTGCTGCGCCACGGTCAAGTGCAGGACCTGCCGCTGGACAGCAATCCGTTGCAACTGGGCTGGCGCGATCGCGGGCTGCGCGTGGGCGTGCGATTCGCCTCGTACATCAATCCGGTGGCCAACCATTACCGGTTCTGGCTGCACGGCTTCGATACCGACTGGGTGAATGCGGACAATCGCGGCGAACGGGATTTCGCCGGGCTGGACGCCGGCCAGTACACGCTGGAAATGCAGGCCACCGGCAGCAACGGCGAATGGAGTCGACTGGCCACGCCGCTGCGCATCCAGATGCAGGCACCGCCGTGGACACGCTGGTGGGCATGGCTGGCCTACGCCTTGCTGCTGTTGCTCGTCATCGGCTTGATTTTGCGCAGCTGGCGTCGACGTCTGGCGCAACGCCATCGCATTCAGCTCGTCGAGCAGCAGCGCCAGCTGGCCGAGGCGGCCAGTGCGGCGAAGACGAAATTCCTTGCCACGCTGAGCCACGAGATACGCACGCCGATGACCGGTGTGATGGGGATGGCCGAGTTGCTTCTGAGTACGCCGCTGACCCCCGTGCAGCACGACTACACGCAGGCGATGCAGCGCTCCGGCGGGATGTTGCTGAAGTTGCTCAACGACGCGCTCGATCTGGCCAGGATCGAGGCCGGCCGGCTTGAGCTGGAGCCGGCACCGTTCGATCCGCGCCAGTTGCTCGAGGATGTCGCCCAGCTGGAGCAGGGGCTGGCGCACGCCAAGGGTATCCGCTTCGTGCTCGAGATGGCCGACGACCTGCCGCCACAGCTGATTGGCGACGCGTTGCGCATCAAGCAGGTGCTGCTGAATCTGGCCAACAACGCGTTGAAGTTCACCGAGCACGGCTGCGTGACGCTGCGCGCGCGGCGCACGACCGACGGTTTGCTGCTGAGTGTCAGCGATACCGGTCCGGGCATTCCCGAGGCCAGCCAGGCGCGGTTGTTCCAGCGCTTCGAGCAGGAGGAAGGGCCACACCGGCGTGCCGGCAGCGGCCTGGGCCTGGCGATCTGTCGTGAACTGGTGGACATGATGGGCGGCAGCATCGAGCTGGAATCGCGCATGGCCCATGGCAGCAGCTTCCACGTGCGCCTGCCGCTGGCCGAGCTGCCATTGCCGGCGATGGCGACGACGCCCCATGGCGAAGATCGAAGCCTCCGGCTGCTGCTGGTGGAGGACGATACGATCGTCGCGGCGGTGATCCGTGGGTTACTGGAACGTCAGGGCCATGGGGTCTGTCACGTCGCCAACGGGCTGGCCGCGCTGGCCGAGCTGGCGCACGCCAGCTTCGATGCGGTGCTGCTGGATCTGGATCTGCCGGGAGTGGACGGCTTCCAGATCGCCCGCCTGATCCGCCAGCGCGAGCCGGCCGGGCAGCATATGCCGATTGTTGCGGTGACCGCGCGCTCGGGCAGCGAGGAGGAAGCGCGCGCGCGCGCCGCCGGCATGGATGGTTTTCTGCGCAAGCCGCTCAGCGGGGAACAGCTGGCCGAAGCACTCCTGCAGCACGTGATACCTCCGGCTGCGGCGACCGTCGACGAGCCCGCCTGAGCGGACGTCGACGGCCGCGGCGCGGGCCGGGTTTACATGTCGTTCTTGTGCAGCTCGAAGCCGAGCTGCTGGTATTCGCGCCAGCGCGCGCGTGAGCCATCGCGTTCGGCCGGGTCGGCAGCCACCACTTCGAGCACGCGCCGATAGTCGCCGCCGGGGCGGGTTTCGCGCAGGTTGATCAACAGCGGTCGATCGGCGGTGTCGATCCCCGGCGGCACGATCAGCACCGCGGTATCCGCGTCGTCATCGTCACCGGCAAGCTGATGCGGAATCAGCGTGTCTTCGTCGAACGCCCACAGCAATTCATCGAGTGCCTCGGCCTGCGCGTAGTCGCGGGTGAGGATCAGCATGGGTTGCTGCGCCGCAAACGCTTTCTTCGTCAACTCGCAGACCAGCAGCAGCGGCTGCTCGCGGAAGCGCGGCTTGTCGATCAGGTAGAAATCGGCGCGTGGCATGACGTTCAAAGAGCGGGGAAGGGGGAACAGCGACTGGAGAGAGTGTGATTCAGGGTGAGCGGTTGGATCATCGCCCAATCAGAACACGAGCAGGCGCGGTTACAGGTCGCCCCATTTCGATGTCGGCGTTCCCTGTTCCCCGTTCCCTGTTCCCCGCTTTCCATCAGCAGCGATCCATCAGCCACTGCACCAGCAACGCGACCGGCCGGCCGGTCGCCAGGCCCTTGCGACCGTCATCCCACGCGGTGCCGGCGATATCCAGATGCGCCCAGCGCTGGCCATCGGTGAAGCGCGACAGGAAGCAGGCGGCGGTGATCGCGCCGGCGCTCTTGCCACCGATGTTGGCGACGTCGGCAAAGCCGGAGTCGAGCTGCGCCTGATAGTCGTCCCACAGCGGCAGGCGCCAGGCGCGGTCGAGCGTCTCTTCGCCGGCGGCGAGCAGCTCGGCGGCGAGGTCATCGTGCTTGCTCATCAGACCGGTGGCGTGCTTGCCCAGCGCGATCACGCAGGCGCCGGTGAGCGTGGCGGCATCGATCAGGGTGTGCGGCTGGAACGTCTGCGCGGTGTAAGTCAGCGCGTCGCACAGGATCAACCGGCCTTCGGCATCGGTGTTCAGCACTTCGATGGTCAGGCCCGACAGGCTGGTCAGCACGTCGCTGGGGCGGTAGCTGTCGCCGTCGGGCATGTTTTCCACGCTCGGCACCACGCAGACCAGGTTGAGCTTGAGACCCATCGTCACCGCGGCGACAAACGCACCGAGCACGCCGGCGGCGCCGCCCATGTCGAACTTCATTTCTTCCATGCCGGCGCCGGGCTTCAAGCTGATGCCACCGGAGTCGAAGGTGACGCCCTTGCCGACGAATGCATACGGCTTGTCGCCATCGTTGCCGCCCTTGTATTCGAGCACGATGAGCTTGGGCTTGTTGATCGAGCCGCGCGCAACCGCCAGCAGCGAACCGAAGCCGAGCTTTTCCATCTCGACGTGGTCGAGCACGTTGCAGCTGACCTTGTCGCGGCCTTCAGCGAACGCCTTGGCCTGGTCGGCAATGTAGGCCGGGTTGCAGATGTTCGGCGGCAGGTTGGCCAGATCGCGGGCGAAACGCACGCCGGCGGCGATCGCGTTGGCTTGGTCGAGGCCGGCTTGTGCATCGTCGCCCGCCGCGAAGCTGACGCTGCCGAGTTCCGGCTGCTTGCTCTTGTCACGCGGCTTGAAGGTGGCGGTGTAGCGATAGCTGGCATGATCGGTGGCCAGGACGGCCACCCGCAGGCGCCAGGCGCCGTCGCGCCCGGGCACCTCGACCTCGGTGAGGTAAGACAGCGCATCGGCCACCGGCAGGCGGCCCAGCGCGCGTGCCGCCTCGAGGTTCACCTTCTGGAAGCGGGCGGCATCAAACGATTTCTGCGCGCCCAGCCCGACCACCAGCACGCGCCTGGCGATGATCCCGGCGGGCGCGAACAGCAGCGTGCTGCTGCCGGCCTTGCCGCTGATGTCACCGCTTTCCACCTGGCGCTTGATGACCCCATTGGCAGCACTGTCCACCCGCGCGGCAGCGCTGGTCAGCACGCCCTGTTCGTACACGCCCACCAGTATGCAAGCGCTGTCAACGGTTTCAGGGGCGACGGTGGCGAGGCTGAACTGGAGAGTCATCGGGATGTTTCCTGCATGGGCCTGGCCGTGGCCGGACAGGCTAGACTTGCGGTTTGCCGGCCCGATCGGGCACGGCCGGGTAAGCGGACAAGTTTATCGCATGCTGAGCATCCTCGACCGCTATTTCCTGCGCG